>CBFDCL010000106.1:0-6354 GCA_965603295.1 uncultured bacterium
AAACACCGACTCCTCAGAAAAGAAGCCGGTGTCAGATCGGGTCTGAGCTACTACAGTCCAACGTCTGACGTGCAACGTTCAACGTGTTTTTTTGCAACTTCAAACTCTCAAACCATTGTTCTGAACCCTCAACGCTCAACTCTCAACCCTCAACTGGTTTTTCCTCTGCACCCTGCACGCTATTTTTCCGTTAAACATTAAATGTTAAACCTTCAACCTCGATCTTCCCCTCTGCACTCTGCACTTTTCACTGCCCCTCTTTGGCCTTTGAGCCTTGGTCTTTGGACTAAAAAGAAGACCCTCCCGCGTTGGGAGGGTCTCTTTTTCCATTGGCACGCCCGGCAGGATTCGAACCTGCGACCTGCGGCTTCGAAGGCCGACGCTCTATCCAGCTGAGCTACGGGCGCAACTCGCCTCCCAGGGGAGGCTCAAGTTTAATGTTTAATGTTCAAAGTTAAAAATTATCTCCTCTTTGGTCATTGGTCTTTGTTCTCTCTCGGCAGGCGGCGATGTTACTTATCGGACTGTTCATTGTCAAGGAGACAGGCAGGGCCATATTTTGAAGATCTCGAAACAGATCAGCTGTATGAGATTTTCCTGACCCCCTCAAGCCGAGCCACTCCTGCCGTGATATCCTTCCCCATGCGTTTGTGCTGCTGAGTGACCACCAGCTTGAAGAAGACTTCGTTCGCCACAAGGTCCAATGTGGAGCTGATGTCTGTGATCACCAGCCCCATGTCCTCCACAAGCTTTTCCAGTTTTTCCTGGAGAGATTCGCTATTGCGCGCCGTCACCGTCAGGGTGAGAAAGCGGTCCTTCTTGATGAACACTTCGAGCTTTTTCATAAACAGCAGGCTGCCGATAACCAGTGATGTCGAGATAGCCCCCAGGACGAAATATCCCATCCCGAAAGCCATCCCGAGACCCGCAACTGCCCAGAGACTGGCCGCTGTGGTCAGTCCCCTTACCGTGGCCCCCTCCTTGATGATCACTCCGGCTCCGAGGAAACCGATACCGGTGACGATCTGGGCCGCTGTGCGTGAGGGGTCCATGCGTAAGGTGGTGTCCCCAATGAAAGCTCCGTACTTGAGGTAGAACGCCTCGGAGATGATCATCATGGTGCACGCCCCTACCGAAACCAGGAGGTTGGTGCGCATACCCGCCGGCCGCCCGTGCTTTTCCCTCTCTAATCCGACCAGCGCGCCGGCCAATGCAGCAAGAAAAAGCTTGATGAGGAGAGAAAATTCGTAACTTCCCATAAACGAGTTGTTAAAAAACATGTTTCACCTCATTGGATACTCTGTAATGGGCAGGATTTCCCTAGTTGGAGACGTTCCTCATTTTAAGGAATTTTCTGCCCAGCAGGGAGGCAGCGATTACCAGGGTCGACGAGAAAAATATCATGATGATGCCCAGGGCCGACAATCGCCCCCACAAACCATCCTCGGCAAACCGAAGGATCTGAACCGCCAGCACCTCCGATCCTGGCCGCGACAGGACCACGGACAAAGTCAGCTCTCTGACGAACATGGTGGACATGAGGATCCATCCCGAGATGATCCCCGGGATGAGGAGAGGTATGACGATGCGTCGCATTGTATACCAGGCAGTCGCACCGCAGACCCGGGACGACTCCTCCAGGTGGCTGTGGATCTGAATAAAGGCGCTGGTTAGGGGCCTGATCCCGTAGGGAAGATAGGTGGCGATGTAACCGATGAGCAGAGCCCAGATGGTGGCGTAAAGGGGGGTGCGTACGAAAAACCACATGAAACCGACACCGATAACGATGCCTGGGAAGGAAAAGGTCAGGAAGCTGAGCGACTCCAGTATCCCGGATCCTACAGTGCGGATCTTGACGATGACGTAGGACACGAAAATGGACAGGATCACCCCCAGGGTGGCCCCGACAACACCTAGAAAAATGCTGTTTTTCAGAGCCAGGATGGAAAGGGGATCCTTGAGGACATCAATCCAGTTCTTCCAGCTCATCATTCTTAGGGCCCTCTCCCCGGGAACCATGACGTAGGGAAGCATGGAGGTGTAAAAGAGCACCACCACAGGAAGTATGATGAGGACGAAGGAGAGCAGCCCCACGACGGCGAACAGAGGGATCCTGGCTCCCTTCAATTCAATAAGGGCCGGTTTGAACCCCCGACTGGAGATGGTTACGTACCGGCTGCTCTCCGCGGTGAGGTAGCGGTAAAGGTAGATGAGCACGATAGAGGCGGCCAGGGCGCTCATCCCCACCGCCGCGGCTTTCCCGTAATCGGCGGAAAAGCCGGTGGAGATGATCCGGTAGATATGAGTGGACAGAACGTATTTCCTGCCCGGCATTCCGATGATGGAAGGCACCGCGAAGGAGGCCAGGCTCCTTACGATAACGAGGATCACTGAGGCCAGGATGGCAGGCCTCAGGACCGGGAGGGTGATCCTTGTCAGCGTACGCAGCGTCCTGGCACCACACACCTTTGACGATTCCTCCAGGGAAACGTCAAAGGCGCTCATGGCCGGAGCTATGATGAGGTACGCTATGGGAAGATCGAGCAGTCCCTCCACCAGAATCATTCCCGGGAGAGTGTAGATGTTAAACAGGGCTTTCTCCAGGCCGAACAGCTGCATCAGCCAGCGGTTGAGGATCCCGTTGCTGGGGTTCAGCAGCAGCAGCCAGCTGACGGCAAAAAGGATGTGGGGGATCATCATTGGGATTATGGAGATGATCCCGAAGAGGAACTTGAAGGGGATATCGGTCCTGGTGTTCATGTATGCCAGGAACAGAGCCAGAACGGTGGCTGCAATCGCCGAACCAACGGTGAAGATCAGGGTGTTGATGAGGATGTCTGCGAAAGCCGGATCGGTATAGGCCGCCACGTACTTTTCGAGGGTAAACTGACCGAAGGCTCCCAACCCTTTCGAAAAGCTACCGAGGATCAGCATCAGAACGGGGCAGACCGTCAGAAAGCCGACGATGATGATGAGAACGGGAGTGAGAGTGATTCTACGTTTCACTTTGCAACTCGGGTTCCGGATCTAATATCTCCTAAAAACAGGGTGCGGAAGATGACTGTTGTTATCTGGTCACGACGACAAGACCGCCTCTTACTTCAAACATCAAACCTTGAACTTTTAACGACCTAACCGCTGGCCGGAAGAAGGAAGCAGTGATCCGGGTCAAAGGAGATGAAAAGGTCGTCCCCGGCCCCTATTTCCACAGTGGGAGGGATGGTCGTCGTGAGGAGCGTCTCCCCGATCCTTATATCCCCCTCGTAAGCCTCCCCCACGAACACCAGAGTTTCCATCCTGCCTTTGAAAACGTTCCGGGATCCGCTGTCATCGGTGGCCGCAAGGTGCATAAACTCGGGCCTCACACAGAGCACCGCCTCGCTGTCCGGCTGAATATTCTGGCTGTTGAGGCCGATGACAGGTCCGATACCCGTCTCGATGACCGCGTGGTCCTCCTCGAGAGAGGAAATCGTACCCGGGATGAGGTTGGCCCGACCGATAAAATCCGCCACGAACTGATGGTCCGAGTTGAAGTAGATCTTTCTCGGCTCACCTTCTTCCACAATGGAGCCTGCTTTCATGACAGCGATGCGGTCGGAGAGGGCCAGGGCCTCAACACGGTCGTGGGTAACGTAAACCGCCGTAATCTGCAGTTCCGTGAGGAAAGTCCTCAGCTCTTTACGTGTTTCCTCACGAAGCTTGGCATCCAGGTTGCTAAGGGGCTCGTCAAAGAGGATGACCTTGGGCTCCGCGATAAGGGCCCGGGCCAGCGCCACCCGCTGCTGCTGACCACCGCTGAGTTTGGTAGCGGGACGTTTCTCGAATCCTTCCATCTGGACGAAATCGAGGACTCCCTTTACCCTTTCCCTGATCTCTTCTCTGGGCACTTTCCGGTTCTGGAGAGGATAGGCCACGTTGTCGAAGACGTTCATGTGGGGCCAGATGGCGTAGGTCTGAAAAACCATGCCAAGCCCTCTGTCTTCAGGTGCGACAAACATTCCCTCTTCCTTTGACCAGACCACTTCGTCACCAATGGTGATCTTCCCGGAATCCGGGGTCTCGAGGCCGACGACACACCTCAACAGGGTCGTCTTACCGCATCCGCTGGGCCCCAGCAGCGTGAATATCTGGTTTGCCGGGATGGTAAGGTCGACCTTATCCAGGGCGCGGATCCGCTTGCCTTCAGAGTAGTAGTCCCTGGTCAAGCCTTCTATGCGTATCTCCATGAACCCTCCACATGGGACTCCCGGGGCCAACACCCCGACCCCGGGAGTCTGTCAAACCTGAAATGTCAGCGGACGGGAGAGATCACTTTCCCTCGAAGATCTCCTTAAATTTGCCTCCCCACTCGTTGATCTCGTTGTCCGTCATGGAACGGATAGGAACAATTTTCGCCCCGCTGATCCCGTCGATGGGCGGATAAACGCCGGGAGCCAGAACGTACTCACCCACTTTGTCGGCGAGGAGCTGCATGGCATCTTTGGAGAGCCAGTAGTCCATGAAAACTTTACCTGCCTCGGGGTGGGGTGCCTTGGCGGCGATAGCAATACCACGGGGTGTCCCCAGGATGGTGTCCACCCTGACCCAGTCCAGGGGCGCGGGCGCGTGGGTGATGATGTACTTGGGCATGGAGATACCAACGAGCTTCTCGCCGCTCTCGATGGGTCCGGGTGAGGGACCGAAAGAGGCAACAAACATGGGGCGGTTTGCGGCGAGCCCGTTGACGAACTTCATCCAACCGTCTTCAGATCCGAAGATGTTTGCTTCCTTGAGTCCCACAAGCCAGGAGATCGTGGTGGCGTGGGTGGAGGGGTTGGGCATGACGATCTTGTCCTTCCACTTTGGATCCGTCAGGTCCATATAGCTCTTCGGCACATCGGCGGGCTTTACCAGTTCCTTGTTGTAGATGGCAGCCACATACTCGACGCCGAACTGCATGATGGTGTCGTCTGCCCGAGCCCAGTCAGGGTAGCCGGAAGCGGAAGGCGATCTGTAGGGCGCAAACACTCCTCGTTCCTTGAGGATCTCCATGATCGGCATGGGCGCCTGGAGCACGTCGGCAGAGAGTTTGCCGACCTCAAACTCGGTAATGACGGTGGCGAGGTATTTCGAGGTGGAGATCCGTGTGTATACACCGTCGATCCCACTGGCCTTGTTGAACGCTTCCATAATGGGTTCCACCGCCGTAATGTTGGCGTAGAAGTTGGCCTGACCTTCGGCTTTAGCCTTTCCCAGATCGGCCGCGTGTACCACCGGTACAAGGCAAACACCGAGTAACATCAGTACAATCAGCTTTTTCATGACCTTCTCCCCTTAAGTAGAAAAACGAAATTACAAACTTTCTCAATCCCGGCTGCCTACTTAAATTATAGCGTATGAATAAAAACTGTCGCTGAAGAATTCAGGGCCAAGTCTTTACCTTTTCTTGCCTATCAAGGATTTATATTCCAGGACCGGATATCCTGTAAACTTAAATACAATCAAGATGAGATAATAATGGAATCTTAATGGTGGGATCCGGAGTGAAATCTGTATCCTCGCACCGGGAAAACCGCCGCCGGGCATAAAAAACCGGGCCGGAATAAACCGGCCCGGACATGACCATTTGGGGTGAACAGAGGGACTTGAACCCTCAACCTCTGGAGCCACAGTCCAGCGCTCTAACCAATTGAGCTATGCCCACCGTAACATCTCTCCAGGGAGAGAGAAAAAACATCTAGCACGCTTGCAAAACGGTGTCAACGAGGGGGAAGAACGGTTGAGAAGAACGGTTTGAAGTTTGAATGTTTGAGAGTTTGAGTTTGCGGGCTGCTGCCTTCCGACAATAGGGCATTAAGGTCACGGATTTCAACTTTCAAACCTTCAAACTGTCAAATTCTCAAACTTGAATACCGTTTCTTCTTAATGAACCATCCCCCCCGATCTTCCCACCGGTATCTGAACCTCCGTTACCCTGTCGGCCTCATCGGTCTCCATGGGGTTGGTCAGATAGATCTCCCGATAAGGGGCTGAGGCGTTCAAGCCGTTTTCGGCGATCCAGCTCCGGATGAGATCGTAGGTGCCATCAATCCTTTCCGGGTTTCCGTAATGCCTGGCAAACGCCACCTTGACCGCCGGCAGTTTAGAAATGGTCACATCCTGGCCGCCCTGGATCCGGGCATCCTCCTCGATGGGCACGCAGACCTCGAACCGGCCCTCCCCGGAACCCGGCTCCCCGGGCAGGTCGGGGAAAAGGGCCATGGGGTAGGAGGCAACCTTCCCCCCACCAGAGAGTACCCAGCGGAACAGGTCCGTTAACACGGAGCCGATCTCCTCGAATGGACCTGTGCCCTTCACCGCCGCGACGGTCAGCAC
>CBFDCL010000107.1:0-6240 GCA_965603295.1 uncultured bacterium
GATAAGCGGTAAGACCGGGCAAGGCGGAAAGCGTGTGCCGGGTTGCGAGGCTGATAAGACGAGCGCCGTCCGGAATATGGGCCGTATGTTTCCCTTCGGCACGGGCCAGCAGGAGATCTACTTCGATTCCCAGATTCAGCAGCCCCTGAGCGAGGTTGCAGATCATCTTCTCGACACCACCATCCCCTGAAAAGGGGACGAAGATGCCGATCCGCCTGTCTGTGTGTCCGGAGGACATCTTCCCTTACCTCCCTGCGTTCAGGAACTCAATGGGGCTGATGAAGTCGGGTGGGCGCTCGCCGGATCCCTCAATGAAAATCTTGTGCCAGATGGCGAACTGGATGAGGGACCACAGTACCCGTCCTTCCACTGAGGATCTTTTCCCTTTTTCAGTAAGTTCAAGGATACCTTCAGGTTGAAACCACTGGCGCATCCCGTGAATGTGCGGCAGCGTTTTTCTAAGGGCCTGCAGAAAATCCTCAGAGAACCATTCCCTCACGGGAACATGAAACCCTTTCTTCCGGGTGATAAGGTGTTCCTCGGGAAGGAATGCGGAAGCCCATTTTTTCAGAAAAAGCTTCCCGCCTCCTCGTTCGACCTTCAAACGGTCCGGCAGAGAGAGACCGAACTCGACGACCCTGTGGTCCAGGAACGGGACACGGCCTTCCAGGCCGAAGGCCATCATCATTCGGTCGGCTTTGACGAGAAGGTTGTCCGGAAGAGCAGTCCTGATGTCCACATACTGCATTTTCTTGAGGGCGCTCCAGGAGGACGGGGTCTCTGACCAGCTTTCCACGAAGGGAAGCCGCGTGGATCGCGCCGCGTCCAGCAGCAGTTTACCCAGCAGCTTTTCGGGCCATCGGCCCCTCAGATCACCGCGGACGCGAAATCCGCCCGACCCGGGGTTAAGGAGGTTCTTGACGAACCTCTCCGATGGCCGGGCCCTGTACCTCCCGTAACCCGCAAAGACCTCGTCCCCACCCTCCCCGGAGAAAACCACCTTAAGCTCATCGCCGGCCAGGCGGGAAAGAAGGGCGGTGGGAAGGTTGGCGTAATCCCGCATGAGATCGTCTGCAGCCCACACCGTCAGAGGAAGGACATGAAAGATATCCCTCTCCGACGGTATTATCTCGGTATGCCGGCTGGAGAACAGGCGGGCCATTTTCCCGGCCCCCGGGAGTTCGTTTACAAGGGTGGTTCCCGGAAACCCAACGGAAAAAGTCCTGATTGGCTCACCTTTATAATCTGACAGCAGAGCCAGAAGTATGGCGGAGTCAACCCCCCCGGATAAAAAAAGACCGAAAGGAACATCCGATCGCATGTGCTGGATCATAACGGTTTCCATGAGGGCATCGAACTCGGACTGAGCTTCCCCTTGGCTGATATCCCGGGGCTGGATTTCAAGAGCGGACCAATACCTCCACCTTTTGAATGTCTCCCCGTTTTCGACGCACACTGCCTCACCGGGCAGGATCCGCTCCACACCTTCAAAGATGGTGACCCCTCCCGAGGAGAACTGGTTCTGCAGATACTGGGCCAATCCGTGAGGGTTGATCCCCGGCTTTCGGTTCAGGAGAGGCAGGAGGGCCTTGATCTCGGACGAAAAACAGGTGCCTCTGGGACCTTGATGGAGGAACAGCGGCTTGATCCCCAGACGATCCCGAGCCAGGATCAGGCGGTTTTTGGCCTTGTCGTACAGGGCAAAGGCGAACATCCCGTTGAGATATTCGAGGAAACGGTCACCGTATTCGGCGTAGCAGTGAATGATCGCCTCGGAGTCCGATCTGGTGAGAAAACGGTGGCCTCTTTTCTCAAGATTTTTCCGAAGTTCGACGAAGTTGTAAATCTCACCGTTGGCCACAAGGACCAGTCCGCCGTCGTGTGACAAGAGGGGCTGGTGGCCTCCCTCAAGGTCGATGATGGACAACCGGGATTGTCCCATCCCCAGGGCCCCCTTGCAGTAGAACCCTTTTTCATCGGGGCCGCGATGGGCGAGGGTTTCGATGGCCCGATGGAGTTGGGGTTCCTGGGCCTCCCCGTGAGACAGGAAAACTCCTGCTATTCCGCACATATGATTTCCAGGTATTTTCTCGCTGATCGCTCCACTGAATATTCTCTGACCGCTTCCTTAAGTGTTTCCGGTTCGACGGAATTTAACAGGGTTTCCTGGATAGCCTCTGCCATGGAACGAGGGTTGTTCACGGGAACCAGTTTGCCCAATAGACCACTTTTCAATATTTCCTTGGGGCCACTGTCGCAATCGGTGGACACGACCGGTACACCAAGGGCCAAGGCCTCGGTGAGTGCGTTAGGGGACCCCTCCCAGTCGGAAGACAGGACAAAAAGACTGGATTTCGAGAGATAGGCGTAAGGGTTTGTGACGAACCCGGGCAGATCAACGTCCCGTTCCACCTTCAGTGCCCTTGTCAGCTTTTCGAGTCGATCAAAATATTTCCCCTCACCCAAAATAACAAGGCGGCACTCGGTTTTTGAGCGAACCTTCGCGAAAGCCCTGATGAGAAGTTCGAAATTTTTTTGCCGGTCCAACCGTCCGATACCGAGAATAACCGGTATTTCTTTCTCGGCGAAATATCGGTGATCGACATTTTCGGCGGCAAGCTGTGTCATTTCAGTTGTAATAACCGGGTTGGGAATTACGTGGATGTTATCCGTTGGCAGACCCGTTATCGCTGCTACGTCTGAAGCGACCCCGTGGGATACGGCGATGAGGGCGTCTGCCGTTCTCAGGATCCTCCTTGATTTTCTTTGTGCCTTCCATGTTTTCAACGGTCCGCTGTGCCGCTGCCGGAGTCTGCCGGTTATGTGTACAGGCACCCTCATGATTATCCGGGCGTCGGACCTCGATCGCTCCCTTGCCTTGACCGCGATGAGGCAGTTTTCCTCTTTGGATGTCAGGATGACATGAGGGGATGCCTTCCCGAGGTAGATGGCGGCCGCGGTTTCCACGTCCCGATGAAGGGCTTTCAGTTCCACTAACTTTAACGACGGAAGAAGATCCTTCAGAAATGGGCTGCCGGTCTTTCTGACGACAAAATCCACAGGATTTCCCAGAGCCGCTATGCCTCTGGCCAGATTCACCATCATACGCTCCACCCCCCCTTTTTCGAAGGTGGGGAGGAAAATGGCCAGACGATGTTTCATCATATTCCGTGTCAAATGAGAGTGAGAACGTCGATAGACGGTTCGTTTTCCCCGTTCCAAAGGGTGGTTGAGTACCTAAATAGAGGGAAAGGGGAGGGTTGTCAACGAAGGGAACCTGGATGCCACGAGGTTTGTTCTTTGCCCGGGTTCAGGGCAAGGGGTTAGAACCCTTCCACGGTTTTGCGGAGAATGTCCCTCATCCACTTGAGGGTTCCCGCTGGCAGGGCCAGGAACCAGAAGATCAGGTGCTTTACCTCCCGGGACTGGTGGATTGGTCCCACTCCACTGTGAAGGGAGTACCGGATATACCGGATATGGCTGCGCATGAGTTTTCTCGGGCCCAGATAGCTGCTAAACAGGGTGATCTGTTCCAGAAAAACCAGCCGAAGCCCTTTCGGATTCTTCATCCGGTACTCGAAACGGCGTCTTGTGATCCCGGCGGGAGCGTGCCGGCTGATCAGAATGGGAACATTGATGAACCGCATTCTGTAGTCGAGGGCCATTCTCCAGAAGATCATCGTTGTCCGCATGTGGTTTTCCCCCTCGATAACGGGGTAGGGGAATTTTCTGAGCACGGAGGTTCTGGTAGCCTCTCTCTTCTCCCCACTCATGTTTCCTATTCCCGCGATCTGGAGGTAATCCGCGTCAAGGATGTCTTGCGGATAGGGGATACCCGAAAGGGCGCCGTCTTCCTTCAAACAGAGGCCGACGATCCCCGCGAAGCGATCCCGTTCCCCCTCGGGAATGAGGTTCCAGTGTTCCATGACCCTTTCCAGGGCATCGGGAAGAAGGGAATCGTTGGAGTCCAGCCTGATGAAGAATTTCCCCTTTGCTACCATGATCGCCCGGTTGTGGGCAGCGTGTCCACCCTGGTTCCGCTGCCAATGGTAAACAATAGGGAAATCGAATTTCTTCTCCAATGACCTGATCAGATCGGTGGTCCCATCCGTTGACCCATCATCGATGATCAGCGTCTCCAGGTTTCTGTAGGACTGCTGGGCAACGCTGTCCAGGGTTCTTTCCAGCACGTATGCCCTGTTGTAGGTCGGGATGAAAACGGTAAAATCGTAGCTCCACTTCGTCACGGCAGCGTCTCTATCAACCGCCGATACCGGGTGTCCGGGCGAACCGGGAGTTCGATGATGAACCTCCTTCTGGTTTTCCGGGGAGTTCATGTCCAACCATTTCGAGGGATCTGATCATCATAAGGGGAAAGTTATTATGTTTTTCGAGCCGTCTGGCACCTGAGATCACAGATCGAAAAACAGAGAATCACCCGGTTAGTGAGCCATGATCTCTATGCAAAGGTATACCTAAAAGTTTCGATATCCTGCCGGAAATGCTCCGCCACCAGTTGGGCGGTAGTGTCATCGTAGTAACTCTGGTAATCCACGCGGCCTTTCGCTTCCCTCTTGTGGGGGAGCCGCGGCGGATCAATCCCGATCCTGCGGCAGATCTCCTCAAAGTCCTCCAGAAGGTTCTCGTACTTCCCGATAAAGTCAACGATGATTGTACCGTCCAGGTCTTTCAGATAATTCGTTTGAAGCTCGATGGATGTGTCCACATGGTACTGATAAGGTCTTTCAGGGTCGAGCTTCCAGCGGATAAAAGAGGGAAAGTCCGGGGTGTGCTCAACGAGATGGGGCCTTTCGCGGCGCAGATGGTGCCAGGAACTGACCTGAAGATCCCATGGGTTACGGACGAAGGCAAATTTGAAAAGACCATCGAAAAACTCCTGGGGGAGCATTTCCTTGGCCGCGATAATCTTCGCGTGTCGGGGAAGCTTGCTTGCGATACGGTGTCCGGAAGCGTGGCTCAGGCGGCTTGCGATGAACTGGGGCAGGTACAGGGGATCTTTCCACCGCAGCCGGTTTAACGCGGCGCGCACACTGGTTCCCCCCGTTTTGGCAATGTGAACGAAAAGAAAATTGTATTTAACGGACAGAAGCATGCTCTTTGGCCCTCTTCATGAAGAATCAGGGAACGGGACCTTTTCAAGGAAAACAGTTCTTTAAATAGTGGTATTACGGTTTTCTGTCAACGAGGGGGAAAAGAACGTCCAACGTCCAAGGTCCAATGTCCAACGGGAAGGATTTTAGGGCACTGGTGCACTGGTGCACCTGTGCACTTGCATACCTTCTCAACCCTCAACCCTCAATTCTCAATTCTCAACTGTTTTGTCCTCCATCATCTCCCTGTAAACTTCCAGATTCCCTTTGACCATCGCTTCGATGGAAAACCGTTCTTTTGCGATGCGCCGGCCCTCGGAGCCCATCCGCATTGCCAGGGCGCTGTCTCCAAGGAGTCGGAGGACCGCCCGGGTGATGGCGGGGCTGTCTTCGGGGGGGACGAGAAGACCGTTCACCCCGTCCGTCACCGCCTCCGGGATCCCGCCGACCCGGGTGCCGATGATAGGGACGCCCGCCGCTGCCGCTTGGAGGAGGGAAACACCCAGGCCCTCCATGAGGGCCGGGTGGACCAGGATGTTTAGGCAGGGGAGGATGAGATGCAGGTCCTCCCGGAAGCCGGTGAAAATGACGCGGTCTGAAATGCCTGCTGTGGAGCACTCCTGCTTGAGGAGGTTTTCAAGGGGCCCTTTCCCGAAGAAGAGGAAAATCGTTTCGGGACGGGCTTTGAATATTTCCGGGACCGCCCTTAGAAGAAACCGGTGACCCTTTCTGGGGATGAATTGTGCCACGGTGCCGCAGGTCCGCGTCCCCTCGGGAATGTTGAACTCGGCCCGGAACCGTTCCGGGTCCGGCGGTAGGGCGTATTTTTCCGTGTCCACGGCGCTGTGAACGCAGGTGAGTTTTTCGCCTGGGACGCCCTCCTTTTCCAGGACCTCGAGGATCCCCTGTGAGATCGTGATGATCCTGTCGTAGAGGCGGTATTTTGCCATAACAAGGGAGCGGGGTTCGGGGTTGTCAACCCTGCGGGTCAGGAGGCATCGGGTTCCCGTGAGTCTGGAGGCGACACCCCCGAAAAGATCCGCCCCCCTGCGGCTGTGAAGGTGGACGATGTCCGGTTTCTCGTCCCGGATGATCCGGGTCAGCCTAAGGAGGAACGGTATGTCCAGAT
>CBFDCL010000108.1:0-6197 GCA_965603295.1 uncultured bacterium
TCACATGCACAACGATTCCGAATGTGCGGTGGCCAACAGCCTGATTATGGTAGAGGAGGGGGCGAGACATGTTCAGGGGACCATCAACGGATGGGGGGAGCGGTGCGGGAACGCCAACCTGTGCTCCATAATCCCCTCAATCGTCCTCAAGAAGGGGTTCGATTGCAGTGTGGGGGGCGACAAACTGGAAAGGCTCAGGGATATCACGCTGACCATTGCCGAGATCGCCAACGTCAATGCCGATCCCCGGCAGGCCTACGTGGGACGAAGCGCTTTTGCCCACAAGGGCGGAGTTCACGTTTCCGCAATGCAGCGGAACCGCAAGACCTATGAGCACATCGATCCCGGTCTCGTGGGGAACAGGACCCGGGTCCTTCTCTCGGACCTGTCCGGCCGCAGCAACGTCGTCTTCAAAGCCAGGGAGTTCGGTGTGCAGGTGGACGAAAAGGATCCAGCCATCACTGAGGTGCTCGAGCAGATCAAGGAGCTGGAAAACAGGGGGTTCCTGTACGAGTCCGCCGAGGGATCCTTCGAACTGCTTCTGAAAAAAGCTCTCGGCCGACACAGACGGTTCTTCGGGCTCGTAGGTTTCAGGGTCATCGACGAGAAAAGGGAATGGGACCGTCCGCCCCTTTCCGAGGCTACTATCATGGTGGAGGTGGAGGATCACGTGGAGCACACGGCGGCCGTGGGGCAGGGTCCGGTGGACGCCATGGACGCGGCCCTGCGGAAGGCCCTCACCAAATTCTACCCGGTGCTCCAGCAGGTCCGGCTTGAGGATTACAAGGTCAGGATCCTTCCCGAAGACAAGGGTACGGCGGCGGTCACCCGGGTTATCATCGAGTCCAGTGACGGAGAAAACAAATGGGCTACGGTCGGGGTCTCCGACAACATCCTCGAGGCCTCCTGGCAGGCCCTGGTGGACTCCATCGAGTACAAACTCCTCAGAGAGGAGGAAGCCGGCCGTCTCTGATGGTCGGCTCCTTCGATATCCTCTTAAAAAAGCACATCGTTTTAGGCTCTTTTTTCGCAGTCCGAAACCGGCATGTGAAAGCCAAATCGGCAATCGCGGCAATATTCTTTATTAAACCGGTTGAGTAATGTGGAATATGATATGATAAAATGGAATTATCTTTGTGGTGTTGGAACCTTGTGAACAGCCATACCGTGTCAGAGGATAACCCCATTGACCTGATGGTAATCTTAATTTTAGATGTTATTTGTTCTGTTAATTGATGATCCACAAATTCCCCTGACTCTGAAAATGAAGATATCCTGGAAAAAGCCTTGGACACTCATTGCCTGGATCCTCAAATCGGAAAGGTTTGAAGCTGAGGAGGACCCGGATCCGATGACCATTTCTCGATACGAACCGTTTAGGTTTTTCCGATGGTTTTTTGGATCGGAAGCGGAACTGTTTGAGGAAGAACCTGTTATGAAACCGGACTGGTTTCCGTTTGGCAAGAACGGCTTCTGGAAGTGGCTCTTCGCACCGGAGAGGTTAATGGAAGAACCCGTTATAACGGTTCACAGCCCGCGTTTTGGCAAACAGGCCTTCTTCTGCTGGTTGTTTTCCCCAGAGGGGAAGCTGGGTCCGGAAGAGGGCAGCGAGAAAAACTTGCGTAAGGATCCTCGGTACAAAAAGGGGCTTTGATCCCCACAAGAGGTAAAAATCATGGTGCACACCAAGCATCTCTGGCGAGCCATTCTTTCTATCGTCTTCGTGATCGTTCTTTACGTCGTCGGAAGGGTTCTGATCGTTCAGTTTCTTTACCCGACCTTCGGGGAATATGGACCTTATCGCGGCGAAGCCCTGAGAGAGGAAATCGCCCTCGAGGTCAGGCACGGGTCTGGCCAATCCTCCTGTGGTCCCTGTCACAGGGATAAGGTCGCCGATTTTCAGGAGAAGGCGCACGCCTCCATCAACTGTGAAACCTGCCATGCTCCACTGATCACCCATGTTCAATTCGATGACGTGGAGATATTCCTGACCAATCCCGACAACTTTAAGCGGACCGGCCAGATGGAGATCCAGCAGGCGAGGGATCTCTGTATCAGATGTCATGAATCCCAGCCGGCCAAGCCCGAAGACTTCCCACAGGTCGATATTGTCGATCACCTTAAGGAGATGGAGGTAGAGAACTCTGCCGATGTATGTCTCGGTTGCCATGATCCCCATGCCCCTTCCATTTAGACGGACTGGATGGCTACCGAGACAGACTTTTTGAAACAAGGAGTCACCATGAAAATAATCAGTAGAAGACATTTTCTGCGAGATGCCTTGACCATCATCCTGACCGGTGCTTCGGTCATGCTTCTGCCGTTCATCCCTGGAAGGAAGATGGCTGCTGTGGCGAGCTCCAGGGTTCGGCCCGAACCGGGCCTGACCGGCTACAATCCTCGTGCACATCGTTATTCCTATATTATGGACCTGCACAGGTGCATAGGCTGCGGGTCCTGCGTGCAGGCCTGCAACCGTGAAAACAATGTACCTGGCCGATTTTTCAGAACCTGGGTAGAGAGATACCAGGCGGGTGCGGTATCGGCGCGAGCCAGCATCGATTCGCCCAGTGGAGGACTCTTCGGTTTTCCCTCGGCTACCGCAGGAGTCTCGGGTGTTTCCAAGGCCTATTTCGTTCCAAAAATGTGCAATCATTGCTCTGAGGCCCCCTGCGTTCAGGTCTGTCCCTTTGGTGCATCCTTCAAGAGCCCCGACGGCGTTGTGCTGGTGGACAAGGAAAGGTGCATGGCGTGCGGTTACTGCGTTCAAGCCTGTCCCTATGCGGCCCGATGGATCAACCCGATCACCCGTGTAGCGGACAAATGCACCTGGTGTTATCACAGGACGACAAAAGGTCTCCAACCCGCCTGCGTCCAGGCCTGCCCGACGCAGACCAGGAGGTTCGGCGATCTCCGCGATCCTTACGATTCCATCAAGAAAGTGCTGGAAGAGCAGCGGGTAGGTGTGTTGCAGCCTCACCTGCTGACCAAGCCGAACTGTTACTACCTTGGTCTTGACAAGGAGGTCCGATGATGATGGAAACAGTTGGATACGTTTTTCCCAACGACCTCCACATCCACTGGTCGTTGATGATCGTTCTATATCCCTATATCACCGGTCTCGTTGCAGGCGCGTTCATGGTCTCTTCTCTCTACCACGTCTTCGGGGTCAGGCAGCTAAAGCCCATAGCGCGCTTTGCACTCATGGCCTCTTTGGCGTTCCTGCTGGTGGCAACCTGGCCGCTCCTCAACCATCTGGGTCACCCCATCAGGGGTTTGAACGTAATCCTGACACCACAGTTCCAGTCCGCAATGGCCGGGTTCAGTTTCTTCTACACAAGTTATTTGTTCATCCTGGTTCTAGAGGTCTGGCTCGTATTCCGCAAGGATATTGTGACCTATGCCAAACGTACCCGGGGCTGGAGACAGCGCTTTTACCGGATTCTGGCCCTTGGAGTTTACGATGTTTCCGACGAGGCCTTGGCGGTGGATCGCAAGGTCACCACTTTCCTGGCGGCTATCGGCATCCCCGCCGCGTTTCTGCTGCACGGTTATGTCGGGTTTCTGTTCGGCGGCATCAAGGCCAACCCTTACTGGTCTACCCCGTTGATGCCCATAATCTTCATTTTTTCCGCGGTGGTTTCGGGAATCGCCGCCCTGATCGTCATGTACCAGATAATCATGAAACTGAAGGGGTTCGTCATCGACAGGGAGTGCATCGACAACATGTGCGGATGGCTTTGGATGTTCCTGATAGTCACTGCCACGCTCGAAATCCTGGCCGAGATCTCCATGGCCTACGAGAAGGCGGAGGAATGGGAGATCGTCCACGAACTCCTTCAGGGGCCCCTGAGCTTCTCGTATATGGGTCTTCAGATGGTGGTAGGTGCACTCATCCCGTTCATCCTGCTGGGCATCGTTGTCCTGATGAGGAAAAACATGGGAGACAAGGTTGCCAACACACTTTCGTTTACCGCGGCCTCCCTCCTCCTGATCCAGGTTCTCGCCATGAGGTGGAACGTGGTCATCGGGGGCCAGATGATCTCCAAATCCCTTTCCGGGCTCAGGGAGTCCTACCACCCGGGGATGTTTGAAAAGGAGGGAATCCTGGTAGGAGTCTTCATCATGATCGCCCCTTTAATCTTCATCTCGGTAGCTGAATATCTCCTGCCCATGTTCAGATACTCTGAGGAACAAACGAGGAAACTGAGGGATTTTCCGCCGTTATCCGAATGACCATTTCCGTTTGTTTCTGAATGTCCGAAACGGTGGAGTTTCTGTAACCGCAAGCGATCAGATCTTTCTGGCTACTATTTTCAAAACCTCGAGGAAAAAAACGCTGTAAAGGAAAAAGGAGTAAAATCTGCCCTGACCATTCCTTCCCCTGGGAACCATCGGATCAAGGACAACCTTCACGTGATCTCCGGGACGCTTCGGCTGCCATTCCCCGTTATCTGGTAGCCGAGGGGCAATATTGAGCTTCCCTAATGAACACAATCAAAGAAAAACGTACTGACAACATTATGGAAAGTCTGCTGGTCTATTCTCCTCTTTACAGGACCTTCAGTTACGGACCCAACCATCCCCTCCGGCCCACCCGGCTTCACCTGACCCATGTCCTCATGGGGGCTTACGGTCTCCTCGAGGGAAGCGGGATCAGGGTCCTCCAGCCGAAGGGGGCCGGGGAGGAAGACCTGGAACGGGTACACTCCCGCGCCTATATCGAGGCCCTCATGCGGGCCAACACCGGGGAGTCTTTTCCCAGTGCTTTCAACTGGGGTCTCGGGTTCGGGGATAACCCCATTTTCCCGGGCGTGTGGGATTGGAGCCGGATCGTGGCCGGAGGCAGTCTGCTGGCCCTGGAAGAGGTGGCGGAAGGGCGGGCCAATGTAGCTTTTCATACCGGGGGAGGATTCCATCACGCTCACCGGTCCCGGGCCGCGGGTTTCTGTTACTTAAATGACCTGGCTGTTGCCATGGCCAGGCAGACCGAGGAAGGCCATCGAATCCTCTATCTGGACATCGATGCCCATCACGGGGATGGTGTCCAGGAAACCTTCTACCGATCTGACCGTGTCCTTACGGTCTCTATCCACGAATCCCCCGTGTACCTCTTCCCCGGAACGGGATACGTTGATGAACAAGGAGAAGGAGAGGGGCAGGGGTTCAGCGTTAATGTCCCCCTAACGCGGGGTGCCTCGGATACTGTTTTTATCAGGGCTTTTGAGGAAGTTGTCCCCTCCCTGGCGAAATCCTTTGATCCGGATTTCGTTGTTCTTCAGTTGGGTGTGGACACCATGAAAAGCGACCCGCTGGCCCATCAGAGGTACACCACCGAGTCGATCATCCATGTGGTCGCCAGAATCAAGGAGATATTCGGCGCCCGCATCATGGCCGCCGGCGGCGGCGGTTACGAAATGGATACGGTAGCGCGGTGCTGGACCCTGGCCTGGGGGATCCTGACAGGGAGGGATCTTCCCGATGAACTTCCCCTCACTTACGTTGAGGAACGGGCCAGGTACGGAGCCACCGGATCGGGCCGGCTCACCCTCCGCGACCCAGCGCCGGGCATTCCGCAGGATCAGACCCTTGCGGAGAAGCACCTGGATGAGACACTCAAATTCCTGCGCCACAGCGGAGTAATATAGGAAGTGCAGAGTGCAGAGGAAAAACAGCCCAAAGGCCAAGGTCCAAAGCCCAAAGGGAACACCATAATCGGTGAAAAGTGAATGGTAATCAGAATAACCGGTAACTGATTACCGATCACTGCTCACTGATCACTGATCCCAACCTCAAACCTCAAACCTCAAACAGTATCGTCCAACGTCTAACGTCCAACGTGGATTTTCCCAACCTCAAACTTCAAACCTCAAACCTCAAACAGTATCGTCCAACGTCTAACGTCCAACGTGGATTTTCCCAACCTCAAACTTCAAACCTCAAACCTCAAACAGTATCGTCCAACGTCTAACGTCCAACGTGGATTTTCCCAACCTCAAACTTCAAACCTCAAACCTCAAACAGTATCGTCCAACGTCTAACGTCCAACGTGGATTTTCCCAACCTCAAACTTCAAACCTCAAACCTCAAACAGTATCGTCCAACGTCTAACGTCCAACGTGGATTTTCCCAACCTCAAACTTCAAACCTCAAACCTCAAACAGTATCGTCCAACGTCTAACGTCCAACGTGGATTT
>CBFDCL010000109.1:0-6181 GCA_965603295.1 uncultured bacterium
AGATGAAAGGGATGAAATAAATGTAAACCGAGCTTCTGGTTACCGCCAGGAGTCTGGATCTCATCAGAGGCAGGGCCGAAAAAGGCCCTGCCTCTTTTGTTGCCGGCGCGTTACAGCCAACCGTCAGTTGGTCAACTATCCTCTTTTGCTCTGACACCATTGACGGCTGTGCATGCTATCCTGATTTAAGAGTGTCTTTGACTGGTACCGCGCCAGGGGTTAAATTGTTCCTTGTCAATATCCTGTCCGGGATTTCCGGGCAAACCGATGGATCCTTATAGGCCTTAGTACATTTTCAGGAAAAAGGCGTGGCCGATGAAATCCCTTATCATTAAACAGAGCGGAATCCGAGAGTACGACACCGACGAGAGATGCCACATCAAGGAGCTCCTCAACGGTGACGAGGATCCCGGTCTTTCCTTCGCCCTGGCAAGGGTTAAGCCGGGCGTCACCACGGTCCTGCATTCCCTGAAGGGTACCAGTGAGCGGTATCTCGTCATCTCCGGCGAGGGAGTCATGGAAGTGGGAACGCTGCCCCCCGCCCCTGTGGGCCCCGGGGACCTGGTCCTGATACCACCGGACACCCCACAGCGCATTACCAACGACGGCTCCGAGGACCTGGTCTTTTGCTGCATATGTACTCCCGGGTTCGAACCCTCGGTTTACGTGGATCTGGAAAAGCCTGGGAGCGAAAAGCCTGAGTGAGAACCTGTAATTGCTGAAAGGGAGGACGTTCATGCAGCCGTTCATCGCCTGGATTGACAGCATACCGTGGGGTTTGCTCATCCTGGTCTGCCTGACGCTGGGGCTCGCGCCGTTCGCGCCGCCCCACATCGTGGAAAAGGTCTCGATGCTCATCAAGGGAAAGCTGGTCCGCCCCATCGACTGGTTCGACCTGGTCCTGCACGGGACGCCCTGGGTGATCCTGATCATCAAGGCGGTGGTGACGGTGAGACGGTAAGGGATTTCATATCCTGAATTTCGGTTTCGCGTCGGATTTAAAAAGGGGGCAAAAAAGACTTTTTTCAATGGGGTTTTAAAATTAAAGATCGGAGGTACCGGGATGAAGGATCAGAAATCGCGTATGAAATCCAGGCATTGGGGGATTGCCGCCCTCGCAACTTTGTGTCTCATACTCCTGATCCAGAATGCTCAAGTCGTTTCGTTCAACGTTTTTTTCTGGAAGATCAGCATGTCCAGGATCATTGCTTTCCCTCTCCTGCTCCTGATAGGGGCCGCTATCGGATACATGCTTGGGCGCTATTCCGGGTACGGGGCGGGACGGTAGAAAAATTTCGAATTCCAGATTTCACCCTTCCACGCGCCTACGCATGCTGGGGGTAGGAAAGTAGATCCAAGATCCAAGATAAAACCCGGTGACGGGTAGCCATGACAGCATGAAGTCATTGCGAGCGGACATTGCGCGACTTGTCCTCCATAGCCTTGGCGAAGGGGGAAGCAATCGCGGGCGAAGCCATTGAATCGCCGTTGTTTCCTCCGGTCACCCATGGGATCGCTTCACCTGGGAAACGGTTCGCGATGACAGCGCTCTCAACTCTCAAACTTTCAAACTCCAAAGTCTCGAATTCGGACCGTGGTCCAACGTCTAACGTCCAAAGTCCAAGGTGTTTTCCTGATCACTGATCACGAATCACTAGTCACTGGTCTTTCCTCAATCCTCAATTCGCAATTCTCAATTGCTTTTCACCATCTCCACAAAGCGACAACCCCCAGGATGATCATTGAGGCGGCGATGCCCGTCACGAAAGCCCACTTTAGCCTTGGCTGTTTTTCCTTTGGCTTTAACGAAAACCTGCCCACAGAGGAAACTCGATCGAGGACTTCTTTCCCGTGGGGGGCCTGGTCGAACTCCCCGGAAAGGTCGTGACCGGCCCGGTGGCCCCCCGGGTGGATCCCTTTCCGCCAGAGATCCCGGCCGGTGACGTCAAAGATCTCTCCGTCCACGGCCACAAGGGCTTTTCGCTTTTCACTGCCGTTAAAAAGCATCAGGTCCCCAGTGGACAGTCCCAGTTCCCGACCCTCTTCAATACGGGCTGTCATTCCCCTGTAGCGCCTCGACAGGAGAACGGTGGTGTACCGGATAAGGACCACCGTGGCCGCGAAAAGGGCAAGAACCGCCGCTATCTTCAGGATCAGGAGCATGCCGAAACGGGTTTCCAGGAGACTGGGTGACGCGCGCAGCTTGAGATAAACCATGGCAGGCCCCGTGACGGCGATGACGATAATGCTGTAGAGCATCTGACGAATGTAAGGCCTGGGGGGGATCGCAAGACCTTCTCTCTTCAAGGCCGGGAAAAAAGTGAGGGAAAACAGGCCAACCCAGCCAATGCCAAAGGGAATGTGGATCAGCCAGAGAAAAATGTGGAGTAGTCTCTGGCCAGTGGAGAGGCGAAGGGAAGGGTCGATGGCGATGTCCCTTTCCTCCAGGCTTTCCCTGAAAGCTTCTCCGTCAGGTGTGAGGGATCCTCCTCCGAGGGCCGATACATGACAGCTTCCACAGCTCTGGCCGGTGTAGCGGGCGAACTCAGGTCTGGCCGACAGGGTCTCCGGGGCGGCCAGGACCAGGAATGTGAGAAGAAGCAGGCCTGTTTTCGCTAATCCGGCGAGTTTCATATCAATCCTCCTGACTCGTATACAAAAAGGTGTTTTGTATCGACCTGCGGACGCGACGTCAGATCACCGGTGGACAACTAGGGACGGCAGGCAGCTTTGACCCCCGAACTCCACTTAGGGAAATACTACCTTTGTTCTTCATCAATCGGAAGGGGACGGACGAAAGAAATCCCCTCCGGGTGAATGTGGAGAAGACATGGGAGCATGAGAATCCCAGCCCCTGATGCACGCCGGAAAACCTCCGCATATTCGGAATCGATATCCTGCGCCGGGGCGAACCCCATGCAGTCGGACCGTTGCACGATGTATAA
This sequence comes from uncultured bacterium, assembly GCA_965603295.1. Classification (GTDB taxonomy): domain Bacteria; phylum BMS3Abin14; class BMS3Abin14; order BMS3Abin14; family BMS3Abin14; genus JAFGWO01. The sequence goes on from CBFDCL010000109.1 coordinate 2,946, forward strand.
ATTGCACGCCATGTTCCCGGTCCGGGATACGCGGATAAGGGTTTCGAGGTGTTTTTTCCCCCGCGCGGTGACAGCGTCGGGAAACAGGGCGGTGTCCCCTTCCCGGTACGTCACGTTTTTAACTTCTATGAAGCAGCTCCGGGAACCGTTCCCCGCGAGAAGGTCGAACCGGGAATCCTCCATAACGACCTCTTTCCTCTCCACGGAAAACCCCGCGAGACCAGGGTGACCCGTAAGACCCCCGTCGACGATCCGGGCTCCCAGCGTGTTGGCGAGAAAGGTGTTAACGCCCACCCATGTATCTCCTGACCGGACCATTTCCAGGGTGTACTGGGTCTTCCTGTCCGGTTTGAGATCGTGTGACAGCATAACCGGGGAGCCGGGTTCGGAACAGGTTTTCATACTGCCGGAGTTTGGGGTAAAAGCGGTGATCTCACGGCCATCGTCAAGCCTGATATCCACAAGGAAGCGTTTATAACGCTTGAGAAGGGTCCCCGCATGCAATCTTCCGTATTCGTATATCACCTTCAACGATCAGACTCCCCTTCTGTTTCCTTCGTTTGCCAGAATGGTATAATTAGTATTGATTTTTTCGAAGGGAAATATGAAGGCGGATGAAAAAAATCAGGAACCGGAAAAGGGCGGGGACTATGCCGGGAATCGGTTCCGTTTTAATGATATTTTCTAAGTCCTGAACAAGGGAGGTCATATGTTGTTACAAGGCAAACATATCGCTCTCCTGGTGGAGAATCTCTACCAGGAACACGAGGTATGGTACCCCTACTACAGGATGAAGGAGGAAAAAGCCGCTGTCGTGATGGTCGGTCCGCGGGTTGATACGTTCACGTCCAAGAACGGTTATCCCGTCACTGCGGACCTGGCTGCTTCTGAAGTTTCTGCCGATGATTTTGACGCTGTCATTATCCCGGGGGGGTATGCCCCGGATCACATGAGACGGAGTCAGGCCATGGTGGATCTGGTACGCGAAGCAGTAATAGGGAGAAAAATCGTCGCGGCCATATGTCATGGTGGGTGGATGCTCGCTTCGGCGGGGGTTCTTGATGGCCGCGAGGTCACCGGTTTTTTCGCGATAAAGGACGACCTTGTCAACGCGGGAGCGAAATACCTGGACGAGGAAGTTGTGGTAGATGATCGGCTCATCACCTCCCGTCAACCATCGGATCTCCCGGCTTTCTGTCGGGCGATCATTGAAGAGTTAAAATAGTTACCGGGAAAGCGGGAGTTAATCATCTTGCCGGACTCCTTCCGTTTCATCGTCGATCGCCTTATCCACGAACCAGCCGTAATTCCCGGAATTACTGCCCAGTTTAACCCCCCAAACGAGGATGGAACTAACCTTCCGCGCAGTGTTAATGCCGCTTTTCTGCTCGCTCTGGGAAACGGGCCTTTATCTTGTCAGGCCCTCGAATACCTCCTGGCACACCGGGACGATCCCTGCTGGTCAAACACCGCCCGATTCTACCTCGAGGTCCTGGATCGGATCGAATCCGAAATCAGCGATCGAATGGTCAATGATCCTGGATTCAATAAGGCGATCCAGGACCTCGTCAAACGGCTGAGAACCGGTTTCGATCCGGATCATCCCGAAATCGTTGAAGGGATTCGGAACGTTTTTTTCCCCGAGGGGGCGGGGTTACCGGGAGATCGTGCCCAGGCTGTCGGGCAGCTCCGGAAACAAAGGACCGTGGTCATCCGTGCTCTTAATCCGGACCCCGTCAAGTTTCCCCACAGGGAGATCCTTTTTACCTCCAACGTTCTTCTGACCGTTCCCCCTTCCGGGAAAGAGACGGATTCCCTCCTGAACCGGGAGATGACGGAAATTGTAAAGGGCATCCTTTCGGAAGAGCAGGCTTTCTGGTACGACCACCCGATCCCCATCGGAATCGAGACCGCGAAGAACGAGGCTGTTTACGGATTAAAAGAACTGGAGGATGCGGTTTGTTTCGAGATTCGACGGGGGACTGCTCCGCCGGATGCCCGCATCCCGGTGCTTCTGTCCCTTTCCACGACCCATCATGGTCTCCGATCCCTCGCCCGCCCCTGGATCCGGGAAGAGCTTGAAAAATCCGGTTCTGTCCCCCACCTGGACCTTTTCGCCGTTTCCGAGGATGACGTACGGGACCTTCTTGATGAGGTGCTTTTCCCCGCCTCTACTTTTTACAGCCCGGGGGCGGAAACGGATGCTTTAAAGGAAGTCCTCGGTGTGGATGGAGAGTACGGCCGGCATTACTCCTTTCTGAAGGCCGTTGCTGCCCTCTGGCATGTTCTCCTCGATACCGGTGTCAGGGCCACTTTCAAGATCGACCTGGACCAGGTTTTTCCCCAGGAGGTTCTGGTGTCAGAGACAGGCCGGTCGGCCTTCGAGCACCTTTCGGATCCCCTCTGGGGGGCCGAGGGCCGGGATGCGGAGGGCAGGGAGGTCCGTCTGGGGATGCTGGCCGGGGCTCTCGTTAACCAATGGGAGATTAAAAAGGGGCTTTTTACCCCCGATGTCAAGTGGCCGCCGGGAAAACCGGAAGGCGACCGCTGGATTTTTGACAGCACCCTTCCCCAAGCCCTTTCCACGGAAGGCGAAATGATGGCGCGCTACGGTGAAGAAGGACCGGATGGTCGGAGAACCTGCCTTCAAAGGGTCCACGTCACCGGTGGTACAACGGGCATCCTAATTAAGGACCTGAGGCGATACCGGCCTTTCACCCCCGCGTGGATAGGACGGGCCGAAGACCAGGCCTACCTCATGTCGGTCCTGGAGACAGAAAAAGGGCCCGCACTGCGTTATGTTCACGCAAGTGGTTTTTTCATGCGGCACGACAAGGAATCCTTCGCGGGCGATACAATTGAGGCGGCCCGACTGGGGAAAGAAGTGGGCGACTACGTTCGAATCCTGGCCTTCTCATCCTATGCCCGAGGCCTCCCCTGGGGGGCCGACAGGATCAAGGAGGCCGTTGATCCTTTCACGGGGTGCTTTATCTCGAAGATCCCCGTAACGGTATCCGCCTTGCGTCTGGCCCTGTCGGCGGCCTGTCTTTTCGGGGAGGGGTCCGAGGGGGCCTTGAAGGAAGCGGAAGATCTCCTGTCCATAGGATGTGCACGACTCACCCGGGCAGCGCGAATGGTGGGCAACACGGATCCGGCCGGAGAAACATATCGGCACAGCAAATCAGGGTGGGACCTTTTTTACGACACCCTGGATGGTCTGGAAAAAGGCTTGAGTA
>CBFDCL010000110.1:0-5779 GCA_965603295.1 uncultured bacterium
CACCGGTGCACGATTGCACTGAGCTAAAAACCACAACTCTAAACATCAAACTTCAAACGGGAATCATCCACCAATCACGAATCACAAGTCACCAGTCACCTGTATTTTTTCTCAATTCTCAATCCTCAATTTTTTTCCTCCTTTCCCCGCTGTTCGGTGATAATTGGTAATAATTGGTAAGAATTAGTTGTATTTTTCTTGATCCATCCCCCTTTTTCCCCTAGACTCCGGTTTGAAGGAGGGATTTTCGATGGCAGGAGAAAAACGTTTCATGGACACCCAGCAGGTGTCCGATTATCTCGGGATCAACGAGAAACAGGTCTACACTCTTATCCACGACCGCGGTCTGCCCGGCACCAAAATCACCGGAAAATGGCTGTTTCCCCGCCATCTGGTGGATCGCTGGCTCGAATCCAACATCGCCAACGTTCCTCTGGTGGAACCTTTCCTGCGCGACGAGAGGGATCTCCTGCTCATCGCTGGCAGCGACGACCCCCTTTTCGCCAAGCTCATCACCATGTTCCGCACGAAAAACCCTGACACGGTCACCCTCCAGTCCCGGGCCGGAAGTAGCGACGGTCTCCTCGCGCTGCGAAAAGGTCTGGTGCACATGGCGTGCGTCCATCTCATAGATCCCGAGGGAGGGTATTCCACAGAATATCTGAGAGAATCTCTGGGAGAAGATATCGCCGTCGTAAATTTCGCCATCAGGACCCAGGGCCTGATCCTGCAGCCTGGAAACCCCCTCCGCATCACCGGCATGGAGGATGCCGTCGTCCGTCCCCTGCGTTGGGGTATCCGGGAGGTGGGTACCGGAACCCGGGCTTTGATGGATCGGGAACTGGACCGGTTCGGGACCGAAACGGTTAACATCCTCCCCTCAGCCATCTTTACCGGCGCACACCTTGAAACAGCCCTGGCTGTTCTCACGGGAAAAGCAGACATCGGGGTGGGCATCCAGGCAGCTGCGGTCATGACGGGGTGTTCTTTCGTCCCCATCCGCCAGGAAAACTTCAACCTTGTGATCCGCAAGGAAAACTACTTCCTGAATCAGGTCCAGGGGTTTTTGAGCCTTCTTACGGAACAGGGCTTTCGCGACCTTGCAGAAAAACTGGAGGGATATGAGACAACCCAAAGCGGAAAGATCCTGATGGAATGAAAGGAGATCAGTTTCGGATTGAGGATTGAGGATTGGGAATTGAAAAAGGTTTGAAGTTTGGTGTTTGAAGTATGAAGTTGCAGAAAGACACGTTGAACGTTGGACGATTAATCCCTGTTTGAAAGTTTGGGAGTTTTTACTCAACCAAAAAGAGAAAGGGGAATCGATGAGGTTTTTCAAAAGCTTATGTGTCGCAGCGATCATCACCATGTTCCTGGTTCCGAGCACGGCCCAAGCCCAGAGGTTGAAGCTGTCTTCCACTACGAGCACCGATAACACCGGGCTGCTTGCCTATCTTCTCCCGAAGTTCGAAGCCAAAACCGGGCTCAAGGTGGACGTCATCGCGGTGGGAACAGGAAAAGCCCTGAAACTGGCTGAGAACGGGGACGTGGATGTCACCCTGGTCCACGCTCCTTCGAGGGAGATCAAGTTCGTTGAGGACGGGCACGGCGTTAACCGGCGGGAGGTCATGGCCAACTATTTCATTATCGTTGGTCCGGAAGAAGATCCGGCCAGGGTCAAATCCGCAGCCAGTGCCCAGGATGCCTTTAAAAACATCGCCCAGAGCGGTGCAGCCTATGTTTCCAGGGGGGACGACTCTGGTACCCACACCAAGGAAAGGGCCATCTGGAAAACCGTCCTTGGAAACGTCCCCCGGGGCGAGAGCTGGTACCTCGAATCCGGCAAAGGGATGGGAGAGACCCTCACCATCGCCGACGAAAAACTCGGGTATACCCTCTCCGATTCCGGCAGCTATCTGAAATACTCGGATAAGATCGATCTCAAAATGCTTTTCGTGAAACCCTCGGATCTTCTGTACAATCCCTATGGGATCATGGCCGTCAACCCGCAGAAACACCCCCACGTGAACTACGATGGGGCCATGGAACTGATCATGTTCATGACTTCGCCGGAGGGTCAGAAGCTCATCGGTGAGTTCAAGGACAAGTTCGGGAATACTCTTTTCACCCCGTTAGCGGGGAAATGAGACAAGGATTCAGAATCCAGGAGTCAGTATCCGGTAGATAGATGAAAAATCACATGCAATCTCCTGGCACCTGGCTCCTGGATTCTGGCTACTGAAGCGATGGAATACATTTTCCAAGCCATATCCGGCGCATTTCAGCTCATCTTCTCTCTTGACCGGGAGATTTTTACCATCGTCTGGTTGTCCCTGAGGGTGGCGCTGAGCGCCACCCTCATCGCGGCAGTACTTGGGGTTCCTCTCGCCTACACCGTGGCAACAAGGGAGTTTCGCGGAAAGGGTACCCTTATCACCGTTTTTAACACTCTCATGGCTCTTCCCACCGTCGTAGTCGGTCTTTTCTGCTACTCTTTCCTCTCCCGGAAGGGCCCCCTCGGCTTCCTTGATCTCCTCTTCACCCCTTCGGGGATTATTCTGGGGGATGTTATCCTCGCTTTCCCGCTCATTGTGGGCCTGACTATCGCGGCGGTGCATTCCGTGGATCACCGGGCCAGGGTAACCGCCATGAGTCTCGGCGCTTCCCCCGGACAGATTTCCTTGACCATTCTCAAGGAGGCCCGATTCGGGCTCATGGCTGCTCTTTTTAACGGCTTCGGAAGGGTTGTGGCCGAAGTGGGATCAGCCATGATGCTCGGCGGAAACATCCGGGGTTTCACCCGCACGATCACTACGGCCATCGCACTCGAGACCAGCAAGGGAGAGTTCGCGTTCGGGATGGCTCTCGGGATCATTCTTCTCACTCTTGCCCTGACGGTTAACCTCATTTTCCGTCGGCTTCAAACGACATTGAAGCAATGAGCCTTTTCGAACTGGAAGACCTGACATGCCGGTACGGCGACACCATCGCTCTGGACATCCCTCATCTCGCAATAGAGGAGGGGGGGATCATCTGCCTGACGGGGGCTAACGGTTCCGGAAAGAGCACCTTGTTAAGCCTCCTGGCCGGCCTGTTGGACCCCGTTACCGGGCAGGTCCTCTACAGGGGGATGGTCCTTTCCAAAGCGCCCCAGGATCTGAAGGACGAGGTGCGGCGGGAAATGGGAATCTGCCTTCAATCGCCCTACCTTTTCAGGACCACGGTGGAGGGAAACGTTTCCTACGGGTTGTCGATCCGGGGGATAAGTGGACCACGGAAGGCTCTCATGGCCGAAAAAGCCCTGAATGAAGTGGGCCTCGAGGGTTTCGGAAAGAGAAAGAGTCACGCCCTTTCGGGGGGAGAGGCCCAAAGGGTGGCCCTAGCCAGGGCCCTCGTTCTCGAGCCTCGGGTCCTTCTTCTCGACGAACCCATGGCCAACGTTGACGCTTCGACCAGGGTCCTTCTCGAAAAAGTGCTGGGAGAACTGATCCGGGAAAGGGGGATCACCGTCATCCTCTCCACTCACGATGCGGACCAGGCCCTGAGGCTGGGTGACCGCATCGTTTCTCTTCACGACGGCCGCGTCGTGGAAAGCGGGATGGAAAACATCTACCATGGAACCTTGCATCAGGAGGAAGACAGGTGGGTCTTCGACACCGGCCTTTGCCGGTTCCCTGTCTCAAACCAGGAGGGGAACCCCCGGACAGCCATGGTGCCGCCCGAGGCCATCATCCTCAGCCTGGGGGTGCCGGAGACCAGCGCCCGGAATATCTTCAAGGGAAAGGTTACTGGCATACGCATGCGAAACGGCTCTGTCGAGGTAGCGATCGACGCCGGGGAAACGTTCATTTCAAGGATCACACAGGTTTCGCTAGAGCGCCTCGGGGTGAGGCTGGGGATGGAAATATACGTGGTCTTTAAATCGGAAGCCGTGCGTCTTTTTTAAGATGAATTCCAAATATCAAAAAAATGAGGTTTCACTTCTGTGCCTTCTCAGGTTTTTCCCTGTTTGAAATTTGAAATTTGAAATTCAATATACCCCTATTGATCGGACTTCCAACCGGAACGGGCCTTCCTGTTTATCGGAGATCAAGAATCCGAAAGTGTTGATCCTGGACGGATCGAGGGGGGGAGCGCCGGGAACCATATCACCCCGAAAAGTGGGGTTGAAGTCGGCAAAAGGGATCTTCGTGGTAAGCCACCCCTGACCCGCGGGGACAAACCGTGCCCGGTAAACCACGGAATCGAATCGCAGATCGGTGGTCAAGGAAAACTTGTACGTTTTTCCGTCTCCCCTGGCCTCGAGTTCCACTCCCTTGTATGGACTGAGATCGTAACTCCCGGGGAAAGACCTGACGGAGGCAAAGCCTCCAAAGTTTTCGAAGGACACCTCTCCCGCAAAGACGGCGTGATCACCTTCCGGCTGCATTCTGCTGGCGGAGATGCCCCCCATGACCTGATCGTCGATGGGATGGAAAAGCCCCGTTGTTTCGGGATCTGAGAAATCGAAGAGAACCATAGTTAAACCAGTACTAAAGAGTCAGGAGAAAGAAGAAAAGTTTAACAAAATGTTACGTTCTCAACCCTTCCTTCCTTCTTTCTTCGGCTTTAAACCGTTCTACCCACCGCTGCGGCCACTTTCCCGAGGGATTCCATCAGTTCCTGGAACCTCGCCGGTTTCAGGGATTGAGGACCGTCACACAGGGCCAGATCCGGTTCTGGGTGGACCTCCACCATGAGGCCGTCGGCCCCGGCCGCGACGGAAGCAAGGGAGAGGGAATGGACATACTGCCAGTGTCCGGAAGCGTGGGAGGGGTCCACGATGACCGGAAGGTGGGTCCGCTCCTTGAGTACCGGAACGGCACTGATGTCCAGGGTATTCCTGGTGGCGTTCTCAAAGGTCCGGATACCGCGCTCGCACAGGATCACCCGTTCGTTCCCGGCGGAAAGGATATATTCGGCCGACATGAGGAACTCGTCGATGGTGGTCATCATGCCTCGCTTCAGGAGGATGGGTTTCGACACGTTGCCGAGGCGTTTTAAAAGGGCGAAATTCTGGACGTTCCTGGCCCCCACCTGAAGGATATCCACATATCCCGCCACGAGGTCCACGTCCTCTGGGTTCACCACTTCAGTGATCACGGGAAGACCTATCTCATCTCTCGCCTCGGCCAGGATCTTGAGCCCTTCTTCCTCGAGCCCCTGGAAAGCATAAGGTGAGGTCCTGGGTTTGTAGGCCCCGCCCCTGAGCACCGATGCTCCCCTGTCCTTCACCTCCCGGGCGGCACGAAGGAGACCCTCCCGGCTTTCCACGCTGCACGGACCGGCGATGACGAGGATTTTTTCTCCACCGACACTGACGTCCTCGGACACCTGGAAAACGGATCTCTCCCCCGCCTTCTGGTCCTTGACCTCGATGCTGGCAAGTTTATAGGGACGCAGGATCGGGACGACCCGCTCCACGCCGGGTAGAGCCTCAAGATACTGGAGGCGGGCTTTCCCCCTCTCGTCCCCGATGGCTCCAATAACGTTCCGCGTCTCACCGTGGATCACGTGGGGCTTGTAGCCCAACTCCTTAATGCGGTCGAGGACTTCCTGCATCTTCTTTTTAGAAACATTGGGCTGCATGACAATGATCATCGGGAATTACCTCTAAAATTAAATTTCAAATTTCAGATTCCAAATTTGAAAAAGAATTATGGTCCAACGTCTAACGTCCAATGTTTAACGTGTTTTTCCGCAACTTCAAACTTCAAACATCAAACAGATATTCGCAACT
>CBFDCL010000111.1:0-5629 GCA_965603295.1 uncultured bacterium
ATATCGAACATTCAGGGAGTTATAATCTCCTATATGTTTTGTTGAAAACCCCTAAAAAGGCCCGAAAGGGCCTTTTTTGTTGCCGGAAAAAAGAAAAAGAAAGTTGAGAATTGAGAATCGAAGTTTGAAAGTTTGAGGGTTTGAGAGTTGAATCTTCGTTCAACGTTCAACGTTAAAGGTGGTTTTTCTGGACTCCCGAAGGCCCTGAGCTTGTCGAAGGGTGGACGCTGGACTCTGGACTGGTTCTTGTCATCGCGAGCTGACACTGCGCGAAGCGACCTCATGGGCGACGGAAGGGAGCTGCAACGACCTTGTTGCTTCGCCTGAGATTGCTTCGGTCAGGGTTCACCTCGCAATGACTGCGCTCTGTCATCGCAAAGACAGGCGCAGGTGCCAGAGACCGGGAAGCCCTGTTAATCGTCTTCCAGTTCGTCGTGGTAGGCTTTTCTGGTTATTTCCAGGTTGGCTTTGATGTCCTGAAAGACCGTATCGGTGCCCTCTTTAATGCTGTGCCAGACCTCATCCGTTGACCCGATGATTTCCTTCATTTTTTCACGGCCTTTTCTGATCTTCTCCTCAAGTTCCCTTACCCGTTCCAGATGTTCCTCCACAACTCGAATACGAATATTAACGCCTCTGTCTTTTGAATGGTGTCAGAGCATTTTTGCGTTCTATCCTCCATTTGGAGTAACCCCACCATTCTGTTATGATTAAAACAAGTATCATGACTACTGAAAAAACACGGCTTGTCGCAGTTTCAAACAGGCTCCCCATCATCCTGAAGAAGGTCAACAACCGTTGGCACATCGAATCAGGATCCGGGGGGCTGGTCACCGCTCTGGCTCCCGTCCTCAGAAACCGCGGCGGTCTGTGGATCGGTTGGCCGGGGACTACCGAGAAAACCAGACTACAGCCTCTTTTAGACGAAGCATCCGTTAAAACAGGGTACAAGCTGATTCCCGTTCCCATTTCACCCGAGGAAGCTGAAAATTACTATTTAGGCTACGCCAACAGCGTCATCTGGCCTCTGTTTCATGACCTTCAGTCCAAGTGCGAATTCAGGCCCCGGTACTGGTACACATACATGGAGGTCAACCGGCGCTTCGCTCGAACGATCGCTGCAAACACCAGCGAAAAGGACTACATCTGGATCCACGACTACCACCTGGTCCACGTCGGCAAGTTGCTGAAAGAACTGAAAACACCCCGAAAATCCGGTTTTTTCCTCCACATTCCCTTTCCTCCCCTTGACGTCTTCGTCAGGCTTCCGTGGAGGGTCCAGCTTCTGGAAGCACTGATGGAATACAACATGGTTGGGTTCCAGACCATGAGGGACCGGAAAAATTTTCTCCATTGTCTGGTGCGTTATTTTCCTGAAACTCGCATTCAGGGACGCGGTTCGGTCGTTGAAGTCCACTTTCAGGACCGCATGGTTCGGGTCGGTAACTTTCCTATAAGTATCGATTTTTCCCACTTTGAAAAAATCGCACTGTCCTCCGAGGTCAACAGCCGAGCCCAAAGCCTGCGCGACAGGTTTCACGGCCAGAAGATCATCCTCGGTGTGGACAGGTTGGACTATACAAAAGGAATACAAGAACGCCTGGAAGGTTTCCACAACGCACTGCTGCGCTATCCTGAACTCATCTCAAAAGTTACCCTGATCCAGGTTCTCGTGCCCAGCCGCAGGGAGCTGGTGGAATATAAGAACCTGAAAGCCAGGATCGACAGGCTCATCGCGGAGATAAACGGACAGTTCGCGACCCTGGATTGGGATCCCATCCACTACCACTACAGGAGTCTGGAACTTGAAGAATTGGTGACACTGTACCGGGCGGCCGACATTGCTTTGATCACTCCGCTAAAGGACGGTATGAACCTGGTGGCCAAGGAATACTGCGCCTGCAGCGTCGACAACAAGGGTGTCCTCATCCTCAGCGAGTTTGCCGGCACGGCGGCTGATCTGCAAAAGGGCGCCATCCTGGTCAATCCTCACGATTATGAGGCCATCGCTGACGCGGTGCATCAGGCCGTGAACATGGACCAACGCGAACGGTATTCCCGCATGAAAACAATGCGTTCCATCATCAGGAAACGGGATATCTTTTCCTGGGTCGATTCTTTCCTCGGGGCTGCTTTCGCTGTAAATCTGAAAGACTTTCCCGAAATCGAAGAGTATGTGCCAGGTCTTTGAGACTGACGTAATGGTTTTATTATCAGCAGGAAAGTCCCGGGTTGCCAGTCCTTTACAAGACAGGGATGCACAAAGGAGATGAAGTGAACAGAAGCAGTAAAGCGGCAAAGTTGAAATCACCCTTCCTCATCATGGACTGCGCGCCGGTCCTGATCGCCACCGGTCTGAGATCCTATTCAATCCGGGAATTAAAGGACTCGATCACCCAGGTCCACCCGGGCAGCCTCTACCACCATTTCTGGGGAAGATTGCTCAGTCCCACCTACGACGAGCCGGAGTACACCAACGATTTTGCCGCCTGGACCTACCATGAAGTGCACGACAAGACGACAGCGGAGATGCTGAGCGTTATCCGTCCCGAGGATTTCGACTCCATCGAGTCGCTGCGTTCCGAACTCATCGATATTCTCGAAGGCCGCCTCGACGCAAATGAAAGGATCCATCTGACCGTGGCGGACCAACCCTTTCACTTCGTTCGATCTCAGCTGGTTATTTTTAACACGGGCCGCACCATTGACCGTCTCGAGGAGATGGCCACGGCTGTCCGGGAGATGACCTCAGGGAGCATTTTCTATCATTTTATCGAGGCGCCCCGCCGTACGCAGGATCGCACCGACGATTTCACGACCTGGATCAGGACAGCGTCCCTGGAATGGGAACTGGTGTGCTCGTGTATCGATCGCATTGATCCTTACTTCTCATCCCTCGAGGAGATTCGAAACATCCTCGCAGACATCTTCGAGGAGCATTTCCCGGGCGGGGCCGGGCACAAGGCTGAGAAAGGACACCGATGAGCGATCTCCTCGATCAATATTCGCCGTTCGCCGGTCCTGACATGATCCGTAAGCTTCGACAGCTGGCCTCAAACATCCAGGGTGTCAAAGTCGTTCACGTCAACTCAACCCGGGAAGGGGGAGGGGTGGCCGAGATCCTGAATAAAATGGTGCCTCTCATGCAGACACTTCAAATCGATACGAGGTGGGAGATAATCTCAGGGACACCGGACTTTTATCAGTGCACGAAAGGAATGCACAACGCGCTGCAGGGCGACGGGGTCACCATTGGCGATGACCATATTGCGGCGTATGAATCAGCCAACAAAGCGTTTGCGGGCGAGTATGGTGCGGTTTTGGAAGAAGCCGATGTGGTATTTATTCATGATCCCCAACCCGCGCCGGCTCTCAATTTATGTAAAGGCAGGAAGGGCAAGTGGGTGTGGCGTTGTCACATCGATATCAGCCACCCTCATCGCCCGGTGTGGAACTACCTGCGTCAATACGTTTCCGGGTACGACGCCAGTATCTTCTCCATGCAGCGTTTTGCCCATAAGCTCCCTCATATTCAGTATCTCATGCCTCCCAGTATCGATCCGCTCAGCGATAAGAACCGTGAAATTCCGGAGTCGGAAGTGATAGCGATACGGGAAAAATACGGGATCGATCCCGAAATTCCCATGATCCTGCAGGTTTCCCGCTATGACCGTTTCAAGGACCCTGTCGGTGTGATCATGGCTTACCGAATGGTAAGAAAATCCATACCGGTGCAGCTCGTCCTGGCCGGAGGCGGAGCCAGTGATGACCCGGAAGGGGAAATGGTCCTGGGTGAGGTCCGACAGGCCGCCGGAGATGACCCTGATATCCGGATCCTGAACCTGCCGCCGGACGCTCACCTCGAGATCAACGCTCTACAGAGGGCTGCGGATATTGTGATCCAGAAATCGGTCAAGGAAGGGTTCGGGCTCACGGTTGCCGAGGCCATGTGGAAGGAAAAACCGGTCATCGGAGGCGATGTCGGTGGGATCAGGCTCCAGATCCAGGATCACCACACAGGCTTCCTCGTCACATCCCCCGAGGGGGCAGCCCTGCGTATCCGATATCTCCTCCGCCGCCGTGAATTGATCAGAGAAATGGGAATGAAAGCCCACAACTTTGTTTCACACAATTTTCTTGTCACAAGGCACCTGAGGGACTACCTGGCCCTTATTATCACCCTTCTCAGTGGGTTGCAGGACGAGCAATACCTGGAGGTGGATTTTCTCAATGCTCCCTGAGGGCGTCCCCGAGAGTTTCTGGGAAGACCTTGCCGTTGCGAAGCGCTGTATTCTGATGCTGGACTACGACGGTACCCTGGCTCCTTTTCACGAAGATCGCGATAAAGCAGTCCCATACCCTGGAGTGATGGAATCGCTAAAGCGGATCATGGGGGATCCGGACACCCGGCTTGTTATCGTCAGCGGCCGATGGACACAGGATCTCCTTCGCCTGCTGCCGCTTCATCCTCCGCCGGAGATGTTCGGTTCACATGGTTTGGAAAGGCTTTTCCCGGGCGGACGTTATCAGGTCCTCGATCTGGAAGAAAAAGCCGTTGCCGGTCTGGCCGAGATCGACGCGATGGCCATTCATGGCGGTCTCGAGGAAAGGATTGAACGCAAACCAGGTTGTCTGGCTCTTCACTGGAGGGGTCAAGACTCCCGAACTGTGGAGGAGAGGCGTCAAACCGTTGAGCACGAGTGGCGGAAAGTCGCTACGGACAGCGGTCTTTCGGTGACCGAGTTCAATGGGGGGATGGAAGTCCGGGCACCCGGACGGGACAAAGGGGACGCTGTGCGCACAATCATGGAAGAGGAGCCGGAGGGTTCGGTCGCCGCCTACCTCGGGGACGACAGAACCGATGAGGACGCCTTTGAGGCCATAAAAGAAGGCGGTCTCGGCATCCTCGTTACCGAAGAGTCCCGGCCGTCCGGCGCCACCGTGCGGCTCAAACCACCGAAAGGTATGCTGGACTTTTTGAGGCGATGGGAGGCCGTGCGGGGGAGAAAGGATTAGCCCATTGTCCATAGTCCAACGGCCAAAAGAATAAGAAAGTCCAGAGTCCAGCGTCCTGAGGGAGCAAACAGTGATTGGTGATTAGTGATTAGTGATTGGTATTTTCCAATAACCAGTCACAAGTCACCGGTCACTTATTTCCACGTTAAACGTTAAACATTAAACCTTAAACGGAATATTCAGCCTGAGATTGCGCCGGTTGGGCTTCATTTCGCAATGACTGCGCTCTGTCATCGCGAGCTGACACTGCGCGAAGCGACCTCATGGGCGACGGAAGGGAGCTGCAACGACCTTGTTGCTTCGCCTGAGATTGCTTCGGTCAGGGTTCACCTCGCAATGACTGCGCTCTGTCATCGCAAAGACAGGCGCAGGTGCCAGAGACCGGAAAGCCCTGTTAATCGTCTTCCAGTTCGTCGTGGTAGGCTTTCCTGGCTTTATCCAGGTTGGTTCTGATGTCCTGAAAGACCGTATCGGTGCCCACCTTAATGCTGTGCCAGGCCTCATCCGTTGACCCGATGATCTCCTTCACTTTTCCACGGCCTTTTCCGATCTTCTCCTCAAGTTTCCTTACCCGTTCCAGATGTTCCTCCACAACACCTGTTGATGCTTGATG
>CBFDCL010000112.1:0-5623 GCA_965603295.1 uncultured bacterium
ACCCTCAACCCTCAACCCTCCCTTCCTCTGCACTCCCTGTCCCGAGGAAGCGCAGCGCGTCAAAGGGTGCGCTTTTGCGTTGGAATTGGTCTTACCTCTTTTTTTTTGACATATTTACTCCATTGTTCTACACTTAAATTGAAAGTAACCGTTAGGGGCGCTCCAGTATGGGCTGAGAACGGACCCTTAGAACCTGACCTGGGTAATGCCAGCGTAGGGAAACGGCGGCAAGACAGAAACAGTTTTCATTTTGTCGTGCAACCGCTCCCGCGCTGGGGGTGGTTTTTTTTTGGAACGAAAAGTTTGGATGTTTGGAGTTTGAGAGCCTGCCCTGAGCAAGCTTAAAGCGCGTCGAAGGGTTTGAAATTTGGGGTTTGAAACACGTTAAACATTAAACATTTAACGTTAAACAAATTGATTAATTGTGAGATCTCATGAGAACGCACCAACAGCTCACTGAGCACCAAAAGGATCTCTATGGCCGGAACATCCTGGTTCCCGGCATCGGGGAGGAGGGGCAGCTCGCCCTTCTCGGAAGCCGGGTTCTGGTGGTGGGTGCCGGGGGGCTTGGGAGCCCTGTTCTTTTCTATCTCGCCGCCGCCGGCGTGGGGACTCTCGGGATCGCGGACGGGGATCGGGTGGAGGTTTCCAACCTGCAGCGCCAGATCCTGCACGGGGCCGGGAGTGTTGGTGAGGAAAAGACCGCCTCGGCCCGGGATGCGCTCTTGAGGATCCGGCCCGACCTGGAAATCGAATTTTTCCCCTTCCGGCTGGATCAAGGGAACGCCGGGGAGACCGTTTCGGGTTTCGATTTTGTCGTGGATGCCTCCGACAGCTTCGAGTCGAAGTTCCTCGTCAACGATGCCTGCGTCAGGGAAGGAAAACCCTTTTCCCACGCCGGTGTTCGGGGGCTCTACGGACAGGCCATGACTGTTGTGCCTGGCGAGGGACCCTGCTACCGATGCGTGTTCCAGGAGGCGCCGGAGGGGTCCGTTAAGTCCGGAGGCAGCGATAGCGGGATCCTCGGCAGTGTGGCCGGGGTCCTGGGAGCCATCCAGGCCACCGAAGCGGTCAAGTACATCATCGGGTTGGGCGGACTTCTCACCGGGCGGATCCTGACCTGGGACGCGGTGACCATGGTGTTCCGGAACGTGGAACTGCCCGTGGATCTTCGGTGTGACACGTGCCGCGCGGCATGAAAAATAGTGGAGGGTGTTAAGAATGGATAAGGCGCTTGTGATCGGCGGGAGGAACTTTTCCTCGCGACTTTTGATGGGTACCGGAAAGTTTTCCTCCTCCCAAGTGATGAGGGATTCCCTCGATGCCTCCGGGACCCAGATCGTGACGGTGGCCCTTCGGAGGGTGGAGCTTGAAAACCCGGAAGACAGCATTATGTCCTACATTGACCGGGATCGGTACGTCCTGCTCCCGAATACGTCCGGTGCAAGGGACGCCGAGGAGGCGGTGAGGCTGGCCCGGCTCGCCAGGGCCGCCGGGGGCGGGTCCTTCATCAAGCTGGAGGTGACCCCCGACCCGAACTATCTTCTCCCGGACCCCGTGGAGACCCTCAAGGCGGCCGAGATCCTGGTAAAGGATGGCTTTACGGTCCTTCCCTACATCAATGCCGACCCTGTCTTGGCCAAGCGTCTCGAGGACGCGGGCACCGCCACCGTTATGCCCCTGGGCTCGCCCATTGGCACCAACAGGGGGCTCAAGACCAGGGACGCGGTGGCCATGATCGTGGAGATGGCCCGGGTCCCGGTGGTCGTGGACGCCGGGCTGGGATCTCCCTCCCACGCCGCGGAAGCCATGGAGTTAGGAGCGGATGCGGTCCTGGTCAACACCGCCATCGCCGTTGCCGGCGACCCGGTGGCCATGGCCGCGGCCTTTAAAAAAGGGGTCGAGGCCGGGAGAGAGGGCTACCTCGCGGGGATCGGAAAGCCTCGGGCTAGAGCAGAGGCCTCCAGCCCGTTGACGGGATTTTTGAGGTGAACCATGTCGTTCTACGATGAATTCCGGAATTTTTCCTGGGAAACCATCAGGGAAGAGGTACACGGTTGCGGGGAAGGGGACGTCAGGCGGGCCCTGCTGTCGGGGGATCCCGGGCTGAGTGGACTGACCAGCCTCCTTTCGCCGGCTGCCGACAGTTCCCTGGAGGAGATCGCTCGGGGAGCGCAGCGGGTGACGGAACGCCGGTTCGGGAGGGTGATCAGCCTGTACGCCCCCCTATACCTTTCCAGCAGCTGCAGCAACTCGTGCCTTTACTGCAGTTTCAAGGCGGGGAACGAAATCGACCGCACCACCCTGTCCCCCGAACAGGTGGAAGGTGAAGGGAGATGGCTCCGGGAGCAGGGCTTCCGGCATATTCTCCTCGTCTCCGGGGAGGACCAACGGGCAGTCAGCATGGATTACCTGCGTGAAGTGGTCACGCGGTTGCGGGCCATTTTCGATTCCATCTCCATCGAGATCTATCCCATGGAAACAGAGGAATACACCCAGCTGGCCAATGATGGGGTGGATGGTCTCACCGTCTACCAGGAAACCTACAACAAGGGACGTTATGCCGAGGTGCACAGGGGGGGACGCAAGCGCGATTACCGTTGGAGGCTCGAAACCCCCGAGAGGGGGGGGGAGGCTGGTTACCGGCGCAGCGGCATCGGCGCCCTATTGGGGCTCAGCGACAGGAGGGTGGAAGCCGTTTTCCTCGCTCTGCACGCGCGCTACCTGATGAAGCGTTTCTGGAGGACCCAGGTGACCATCTCCTTCCCGAGACTGCGGCCAGCCGTGGGAGGATATGCTCCCCCGGAACCGGTCTCGGACAGGGACTTAGTCCACATGCTCACGGCCTTGCGCCTTTTGTTTCCCGATGCCGGTCTCCTGCTCTCAACGCGGGAACCGGCCGACTTTCGGAACAACATGATCCCCCTGGGGGTGACCTCCATGAGTGCTGGTTCGCGCACGTCCCCGGGGGGGTACACCCTGTCCTCCGGTTCGGAGGGACAGTTCGAGATCTCCGATCACAGGACCCCCGCTGAGATGGCCGAGGTGCTCCAGGGTATGGGGTATGAACCGGTCTGGAAGGATTGGGACACGGAATTTATCCCCGCCCCGGATTTCCCGGAAGGTGAGGAGGAATCCGTATGCTGCTGACGGTCAACGGTGAGAAGAGGGAGGTTGATACGGGGATCACCGTTACCGGCCTCCTCGACGATCTCGGGATCGAGCCCGGAAGCGTCGTGGTGGAGAGGAACCTCACGATTCTGAAGCGGGAGGACCACGGGGAGGAGATCCTCGCGGATGGGGACACGGTGGAGATCATCAGGATGGTGGACGGTGGCTAGGGGAAAAAGAGAGGCCAGGAAAGAGCTTTTCGAAGGGGTGGATCTTTACCCCGTGATCGGCGAGCGGTTCTGCAATGGAAGACCCTCCCGGGAGGTCCTCGAGGGCGTGATCCAGGGGGGCGCGAAGATCGTTCAGCTCCGCGAGAAGGAACTGCCCCTCCGGGAGGTCTTTGCCCGCGCTGAGCTGTTCCGGGAGATCACCGCCCGGGAGGGGGTACTCCTGGTGATCAACGACCGGGTGGACATCGCCCTGGCCGTGGACGCGGACGGGGTCCATCTTGGACAGGAGGATCTGTCCGTGACCGCCGCGCGAAGGATCGCGCCGGATCTCCTCATCGGGGTGTCAACCCACTCCCTGGAGGAGGCTCTGGCCGCCCATGATGGTGGGGCGGACTATGTGAACGTGGGGCCGGTTTTTCCCACCAACACCAAAGAAGGGCTCGTCAGAACCCTCGGACCCGGTGCGGTGAACGACATCGGCGAGCGGGCAGGAATCCCGTTCACGGTTATGGGGGGGATCAAGGAGGAGAACATTTCGGAGGTGCTCACCCGCGGCGCGCGGAGGGTTGCTGTGGTCACCGCGGTGACCAAGGCAGCCGATATCCCCGGGGCGACCCGGTCCCTTGTGGACCGTATCCAGGGTCAAAACCCTTTTGGTCGATGAGGTTTTCTGAATTGTTGATAAAATAGATAAGATGACCTTTATTAAATTTCGCTGGTATGATAAACATACCGCCCAGAAAAAAAGGTGACGGGAGAAAAGGCGCGGCGAACAGGAGCAAGGAAGGAAAAAGAGTGACCACCTCGGGGGAAAACGATCCCTCAGGTCTTCACCCTGCCTCGCCCCTCGGAACGTCACAGTAGGCCCCTGGCCAGGAAAAGGAGTGAACGGATCATGAGTACCCAGAGAATAGCAGCACTAGAAGGCCGCATCACGGACGCCATGCGTCACGTGGCCGCGGAAGAAGGTATAAGCGTCGAAGAAGTCCGGTCCGCCCTCGCAACAGGGGAAGCCGCCATCCCGGCCAACCCGGCCCATACGTCCCTCGTTCCGAAGGGGGTGGGGAAACCGTTTACCGTCAAGGTGAACGCCAATCTGGGCACAAGCCTTGCCTGCAACGAGCCGGAACTGGAGCTGGAAAAACTGCGGTCGGCCATCGATGCCGGTGCGGATGCGGTGATGGATCTCTCCACAGGCGGGGACATGGACGAGCTCAGGCGCGAGGTGGTGAAGCAGTCCACCGTTCCCGTCGGCACGGTCCCAATCTATGATGCCGCCGTCAGGGCATACCAGAGGAATAACGATCCGGCGAAGTTCAACCCCATCGATCTCTTCGACGCCATCGAGAGGCACGCCGAGGAAGGGGTGGATTTCCTCACGCTCCACTGCGGGGTGACACGGTCGGCCGTGAAGAAGGTCCGGGACACCAACAGGGTGACCCGCATCGTCAGCCGCGGAGGATCCCTCCTCGCCACCTGGATGGAGAGGGAAGGACAGGAAAACCCCCTTTACACCGGATACGACCAGATTCTGGAGATCCTTAAAAAGCACGACGTCACCATCAGCCTTGGTGACGGCCTGAGACCCGGCAGCCTTGTAGACGCCACCGACTCCGCCCAGATCGAGGAACTCATCACGTTGGGCGAACTGACTCTCAGGGCCTGGGAGGCCGGTGTCCAGGTGATGGTAGAAGGTCCCGGACATGTCCCCCTTCACCAGGTTCAGGCCAACGTCATCCTGCAGAAAAGGCTTTGCCACGGTGCTCCGTTCTACGTCCTCGGGCCCCTGGTCACCGATATCGGAGCCGGGTACGACCACATCACCGGAGCCATCGGGGGAGCCCTGGCGGGAATGGCGGGAGCCGATTTCCTCTGCTACGTTACCCCGGCTGAGCATCTCTCTCTTCCCAACGTTGACGATGTCCGGAAAGGCGTGGTTGCTACCAAGATCGCGGCCCATGCGGTGGATATCTCAAAGGGGAATAAGGCGGCCATGGAAAGGGACATCCAGATGTCGAAATGCCGGGCGGCCCTCGACTGGCCCGGGCAGATCGAACAGGCTCTCGATCCCGTGGAGGTCAAAAACAGGCTGGCCGAGAAGCTTGACCTGGAAAACGTCTGTTCCATGTGCGATAAGCTCTGCGCCATGAAGGTGTTCAGCTAAAGCAAGGTGGAGTTTGTGGTTTGAAGTTTGAAGTTGTGATCCGTGGTTGGTGATCCGCGTTTAACTACCGTTAAACGTTAAACATTAAACGTTCAACGTGTTTTCCTTGGATCCTGGA
>CBFDCL010000113.1:0-5570 GCA_965603295.1 uncultured bacterium
GGCACCTTCTCGGCAACATGTTGTTCCTGTGGATCTTCGGTTCCTACCTCGAGGCGAGGATCGGCTGGCTTAAGTTCGTTCTTTTCTACGTTCTCAGCGAGTTCGGAAGTCTTTTTGTTAGCTTTGGCTTAATGGGGCAGGCCTATATAGGCGCCTCGGGAGCTATCTCCGGGATCATGGCCCTTTACCTGGCTCGGTTTTTCCATTCAAAGATAAGGACCGTGTTCTGGTTCGGTCCCTTTCCAATCCGCTATGATTTGCCGGTAATGTTTCTCCTGCCCTTGTGGTTCGCCAAAGACCTGGCGTCCGGAGTACTTGGGATGGCTGAAGTAACTGGTACGGGCTACTTTGCACATGTAGGTGGGTTCCTCTCCGGACTAATCATTGCCAAGGTAATGAAGTTCGATGTGGAAGGCAGGTCGGAGCACTTTAAACTTCAGGCTGCAAGGCGGATCGCTGAATCCGAAGAAATGCCGAGGGTATTGAAAGATCTGAAGCGGGCCCTTGAGGAGAACTTCGAGGATCCGGAGATCCACCATCTCCTGGGTCAGTATTATGCGAGATCCAGCGACGGCCTTCGCCTTGCCCGTAAATATTTTCTTCAGGCCATAGAAAAATATTCCAGGGATGATAGGGACGCTCTCAAGAGCGCCGGTGTCTTCGTGGAGATGGTCAAGAAGTGCGGTGCCGAAAGCTCGCTGGAGGGTTACCTGAAATACGCAACCGTTTTAGACAAAGCGAGTGATCATGAAAGGGCATCCGCCCTTCTCTCACCAATTCTGGGCAGGGACGACCTGTCCGGGGAAACGGGAAAACGGGCCCTTGCAAGGCTGATCAATAACGCCCGCGCTTCCGGCCGGCCCGAGTTAGGGGCCATGGCAGAGGGGCGGTTCAGGGCCCTGTTTCCCGGGATCGAGATCCCGGAACCCGATGAGTCTTCGTTCAGGAAGACCCTTGTCCTGCCCATTTCCAGGGAGCAGGTTGGCAAGTCCAGATGGTCCTTGTGGAAGTGGCTGGATGAAGTGATGAACACCTGGGTTTTCTGGTTCTGGTGGGCCATTATCTTTCTTCCGGTCGCGATATTCATTGAGGTTTCGCATTATGAAACCCTTGGTGATGGTAGCATTGTTCTGGCCATCATAGTTCCCACCGCAGTGGCCGGGTTGGCCACTCACATCTACCTGAATGCCGGCAACACGATAGGAGGCTTCCTGTACGGGACCGGATACAGGAAATCGGAACTTGAAGCCCAGAGGAACTTTAATATCAGTACCTACCTCCGGAAGGGGATGGCTTCTGAAGGGGAAAAACATTTCGAAGACGCTGTGGCATATTATAAAGGAGTCCTGGCTGAAGACCCGAAGCACATAGAAGCCCGTTTCCGCCTGGCCAGGATCTATCACCACAATCTTGAGCGGAAGGGAAGCGCCATCCACGAATACGAGAAGCTGATAGAACTGGTTCCCGAGAACGCCTCCTACTATCTGGCTGCAAAGGAGGCCATTGAAGAACTGCGGGGAGAACGTCCCGCCCCGGAGCCGATCAAACCGCTGGAGTGGAAGGAGTAGAGAAAATTCAAGATTCAAAATACGATCAAAGACCAAATAATATCGTAAAATAGAGTGAACTACCTTTGGGATCAGATCTCATATTTTCAGGTTTTTCAGTTCGAATTCTGAGAATCTGAGGTCCGACCCCAATCAACCCCTCTCTTGAATCTACTGCATTCGTGAAGTAAAATTACTATGGGTGCAGAGGAGAAACAAACTATATCAATACATCGGACCGCCCTTAAGGGGCGGTTTTGCGTTGGGGGAGGTGCCAAATGAAAAGATATAGGATTCCGGGGATGTTGCTCGCCGGGTTTATCACCTGTGTTTTTGTTGTTATTTCCTGCGGGGGCGGGGGAGACAGTAAAGAAGATTTTCTCTATTTCCGGGCCGACGATGGAGTGAACGGCAGGGAGCTTTGGGTCTATGACGGTGTCAACGCGCCGGTCATGGTCGCCGATATCAACTCCGCCGGGGATTCCAATCCGAGTGAGCTGATGGTTTTTGATGACCGGTTGGTTTTCAGGGCCGAGGACGGTGACAATGGTTTTGAATTGTGGTCCTACGATGGGAACGGCGATCCGAGCATGGTCGCGGACATCAATCCATCCGGGGATGCATGGCCTTATGGTTTAATCGAATACGATGGGGACCTTTATTTTGCGGCCACAAATGGAATGGACGGCGACCCCAACTCGGAACTCTGGATCCTCGATTCTTCGAGCGGAAATGCCGGCATGGTGACCAATATCTACAAGGGCACCACCTTCTTTCAGATTAACGGCGGAATCAACGATCCGGCTGTTTATAACGGAAAACTCTTTTTCGCAATGAACGACGGCATTGCCGGAAAAGAGCTGTGGTCCTATGATGCCGATACCGGCGAGGCTCTGATGGCTGCCGATATCTGGGCCGGTTCGGCCACCTCCCACTCCCTGCCCTTTGGTCTGACCGTTTTCAGGGATAAGCTCTTCTTCAATGCCGGGGAGCCTGTGTACGGTGAGGAGATGTGGGTTTATGACGGGATCACTGCCCCGGACATCGTGGCCGATATCAACTCGGCAGGGGACTCAGATCCTTCTTATTTTTTCGAGTTCGATGGGATGCTGTATTTCGCTGCCGATGACGGGATCCACGGTGAGGAGCTCTGGTCTTACGATGGTTTGTCCGTGTCGCCGGTCATGGTTGCTGACATAAACACGGCCGGGGATTTCAGTCCGTATTATTTCGCTGTTTTTCAGGATCAGCTATATTTCAGCGCCGACGATGGTTCCCATGGCCGGGAACTGTGGACATATGACGGGTTGACCTCTCCCACAATGGTAGCCGACATCGACTCCGTTGATGAATCGAATGCAGGGGACCTGGCGGTGTTTAATGAAAAGCTCTATTTCAGTGCAAATGACGGCATCAACGGGAGGGAACTCTGGGTTTACGACGGTGTCAACGAACCATCCCTTGCGGCGGATATCTATGTCGGCGGCCATTCCCAGCCCTCCGGCTTAACCGTGTTCCGTCATTAAAATTTTGCGGTAACCTTGGGGCGGTAACCGTGGGGTCGGAGCTTCACCCTTCGCTGAAGTTACAGGTGACAGTTCTTGGGGAACGGTCCTCAAAAGTCAAATACAGACCCAAAACAGGGTGCTCTAACAACAGATTTTTCCACTCATCCCCTGGAAACTCGGAACCAGGAACCAGGTACCAGGAACTAGTTTTTCCTTTCTACTTTCCACTTTAGACTTTCCACTTGCCCAACCCAGCGGCCTTTGCAAACTTCCATAAATAGGCGTAACATTAATTCGTTTTTGTCAGGAGGTTTGGGAATAATATCTGGGGATTCACTCTAACCGTCTTCCCGTCCGTCTTCGCTTTCAGCTACGGCGTGACAAGGAGGGCGGTTTTTCATTTCAAAGGGGCGAATAATGAAAAAGTCAGGATACGCATTTCTCGTGACGGCCATTCTTTCCGCCGGTCTGTTCTTCGCTTTCGCCTGCGGCGGAGGAGGGGGAGGAGGCCCTGCTGTAGCGCTCTTTTCGGACACGAACTACGTCGATTACAATGAAAATTCGAATGATGCAGGGGCAAGCAACGTAATGAAAACCCTCGAGCATCTCGGGATCGACGCCCAGGCTTTCACCGGGATCTCCGCGACGGTCTTTGGCAGCGCCTTGAGCGGAAAGGACGTTCTCGCTTTCCCCGAGATCACACCGACACACTACCTGGCGCCAAACTTAAGCGCCCAGGCGGTTTCCGTCATCCACGATTTCGTGGAAGGCGGTGGGACACTCCTTTTGTTCAGCGGGGAAGACATCGACGCGGCAATCGCCAACACGGCTTTCGGGTGGGACCTGGAAATGGGACACGAGGTTTATCAGAACATCTTTATCGATCCGGGTGAGACAGCCGGAACCGTTTTCGAAGGCGGGCCTTCGCCCCTTTCCTACCCCGACCAGGTGACCAGTTACGGGACGGAAGGCATGCCCGCCGGGACCATGGCCATGTACGCCGATTCGGAGGGCTACAGCTGCGTCACGGCCATCCCCTACGGCGAGGGTCAGGTTATCCACCTGGGATGGGATTGGGACTGGGGTGATTGGACTGATCCGGCCACTCCGATAAGTGACGGAAATGACGGGGGCTGGTTCGAGGTACTCTCAAGGGCTCTGGAATATTAGCGACGAGAAGGGAAAATCCGGGTGCCAAAGAGCTCTGATCCCCGGAAGTTTCTGGTTTGCCGCCTGGATTAAAGAGGAGCGATATTTATGAGACGTTTGGCTGTGTTGTCTCTTCTTGCCGGTGGCCTCGCGACCTTCCTGGCGTTGCTTGGCTCCTGCGGGGGCGGGAGTAATTCCGGGTCAGGTGTTTTCTCCGACAGCGGTCAGTCCCTGGGCTCTTCCGACACCTACTGCGTGGCTCTGGGCGACCTTGACGGGGACGGCGACCTGGACCTGGTAACCGGAAAAAATGGTCCCAACCTGGTCTGGGAGAACATGGGATCGGGCATCTTCAGCGATACCGGTCAGAGGTTGGGTAACTACCTTACACTCGGAGTGGTTGTAGGGGAGCTGGACGAGAATGACGCCCCGGACTTAATCAGCGGCAACAGTCGGACAGGTTCGGCCACGACCGAAAGACCTCTGGTCTGGCACAATAACGGTTCGGGGGTGTTTGCCAGTGGAAGCCGAAACATGCACTCATCCATACTCAGGGCTATCGCCATTGGCGATGTCGACGATGATAAAGATCTTGATCTTGTGGTCGGCAACTACAACCAACCGACTCTCGTTTACAGAAACAAGGGGGCAGGTATCTTCTCCGATACGGGGCAGTTGCTGACGACGCGGGACACGCAATCGGTGGCTCTGGGTGATATTGACGGGGACGGCGACCTGGACCTGGTGCAGGGAAACCAGGGGCCAAATCTTGTTTTCCTGAACGAAGGGGACGGAACCTTTACCAACACCGGTCAGAGCCTGGGTGGTGGTAATACCAGCTCTGTTGCCATCGGTGACATTGACCGCGACGGGGACCTGGACTTTGTCGAGGGAAACCGGTTCGATTCGAACCTTGTCTGGAAAAACAACGGATCGGGGATCTTTTCCAGCGCCGGCCAACCTCTGGGATCTTCCGATACCAATTGCCTGGCCCTCGGGGACCTCGACGGCGACGGCGACCTGGATCTGGTCAGCGGAAACGACGGGCCTAATCTTGTGTGGGAAAATATGGGTGCGGGCATCTTCACCGACACCGGTCAGGGTCTTGGTAATGAAATTACGTCCGGAGTCGTCCTGGGGGATGTGGACGGTGACGGTGATCCGGATATCGTTGCCGGAAACCGGGATGGACCCAACAGGATCTACATCAATATCAACCAGTAAAGAGCCCTGGGAGTCCTGAGGGTCAGGGGCAAACCATGGGGTCGTGTCCAGTCTTCGCTTAAGCTACGGCTTGGCAAGCCCACCTTCCTATCACGCCTGCGGCGTGACTTCGCATTAAAGAACCAACGGCTTAGCCTTTAAC
>CBFDCL010000114.1:0-5524 GCA_965603295.1 uncultured bacterium
AACCCCAAACTTCAAACCCCAAACTTCAAACTGATCCTATCCTTTCTCTTGAATTTTTTACCTGCCTGTTATAAATCCGCCGGAATGAATCTTCCCCCCGCAGTGAAACTGCTCACCCTACCGTTCCTTTTTCTTCTGGGCACTTTCCTCATCGGTGCCGTATGGATAGGGATCCTCTCAAAGTCTCTCCCGGATGTGGGCTTTCTGACCAACCTCCATGCGACATTTTCCATCACCGTCCTTGACTGGGATGGAAACCGGGAAACCTTTTCCGTGGGTCCGGGGAACCCCTCCTGGACATCTCTTGACACCATTCCCGCCCACCTTCGAAACGCCGTGCTGGCCGGGGAGGATTTTTCCTTCTATAGCCACAACGGTGTGGACTGGTTTGAAGTCAAGGAGTCTGTCCGAAAAAATCTCCAGCTCAGGCAGTTCGCCCGCGGAGCCAGCACCATCACCCAGCAGCTTGCCAAAAACCTGTTCTTGTCACGGGACAAAACCGTGACCAGGAAAATCCGGGAACTGATCCTGGCGCGAAGGCTCGAAAAAACCCTCACCAAGGACCGGATTCTGGAACTTTACCTCAACGTGGTGGAACTCGGGGAGATGGTCTACGGCACGGGTCAGGGCTCTTTGTACCATTTCGGAAAAGATACGACGCAAATTTCCCTGCGTGAAAGCGCTTTTCTCGCGGCCATGTTGCCAGGCCCGAGGGTTTTCGATCCGGAGCACCACATGGATCGTGTGATGAACCGTTCGGATCACATCCTGAGCGTTATGTTAAAAGGGCGCATGATCAGCGAAAACGAGTATGTGGCAGCCCTGGCCGAGATCCCCATGTTCGGGGGGGCACTCTCCACCGGGGACCCCGACCCGCAACTGCCCCCGGAAGGGGATGACGAACTTCGGGTGCCAAATCCCGGGGAGGAGCCCCTGCCAGCCTATCCGTTCCTGGAAACGGAACCTCAACCGATGCCTGTTCCCGAGAACGGGGGCCAACCGACTGATCGGCCCCCGTTCGTTTCCGATCCTTCCGGGTCCTTATAGTTCCTTCTTTAATCCTTGTTGACCAAAAGCGTCTCGTTCGGGTTGGCCCGGGCCACGGGAGCCCCGATCTTCTTCATCCGGAGGGCAAAGAAAACCACGGCAAGGCAGATGAGCAGTGCGGTGAAGTAACCTTTCATCTCATAATTGATAACCATGGTTTTGGCCGTTTTCGTGTCGATGAGCCCGTTGGCGATCCATCCGGACTGGCTGCGATCAGAAGAGCTCACCCTTGACCAGCGCCCCTCCGAACCCGTTATCAGAAAACGGTCACCTGAATGGGCCTGGGTCACAACAGCCGACCCCGTGGAAGGGGCCTGCCTGATGTTCACGGTGTCCCTTGCCACAATGGCGACCCGTCCCCGATCCACCGCAACGTTGGAGGCGTCAAGGACCATCAGGCCCACCATGACAAGCATCCCGATAAAAGCCACCACCGAGAGCACCTGGCCCCAGAACGACAAGGTCGTCAGGGGAGAAGTAAGCTTTTCCGCTTTCTTTCTGGCCTGCCTGCCCACCATCGCCCCCATGGCCTGGGCACCCTTTGCGATTTCCTGTTTCTGCATGACTGTCAAATCACCCATGATTTTTCTCCTTTCCATGGATCGACGTTCTTTGAAGGTTCGCCACGGTTAAAGCAAGGGTGATGCCAGGCCTTGAAAACTTTTTAACCCATTGAAAAAAAACAACCTATTCCGATATGCCCGGATCAGGCAGCCCCTTGGGAGGCGTTCGGATTTCAGACGGTGTACGAGAATGAAACGGTTTTTCCCTCTAAGGATCACCTCTTTTTAGGGGTTCTCCGGAGTTTTTGTCCCACCATTCATTTTTAGTGCTAGAATTAACAGTGTTAACCGCTCGGTGCCATCCGTATCCGCCCATTGTCTCGGAGGGACATCATGAATCCGGACTCCTTTGAATACAACTTTTCACCTCTTCCCCTGGAAGAATGGGAGGAGACGAAAAATACCCTTCATCTCTTTCTTCAGGTGGTGGGAAAGGTGCGCTTGTACTGCTTCCCCCGGATCAACCACTGGTGGCATGTGCCCCTCCGGGTGTCGACACGGGGAATAACTACCGGACCTGTACCTTTCAAAAGGTATTATTTCGACATGGAATTCGACATGATCGATCACCGGTTAAACACTCGAATCAGCGACGGTCTCACCGATTCCATATCATTAGAAGGACTCTCGGTGGCGAGGTTTTACAGGTATGTTCTCTTTTCCCTGATCGAAAACGGAATAGAGATCGATTACCCTCATCCTTATCCTTTCGACACACCTTTTTCCACGACGCCTTTTGAGGAGAACCGTCAGGAATCCGTTTATGATCCGGATTATGCACACCGGTTCTGGGTTATTCTCCGGCAAATGGACATCATTTTTCAGAAATTCCGAGGGCGTTTTACCGGGAAAAGCACGCCTCCTCAGCTTTTCTGGCACCATATGGACCTGGCCATGGCCCGGTTTTCAGGGAAGGAAGCCCCGCGGAAAGAGGATTCCCCCCCCGTTGAGAGCCAGGCATACTCCCACGAGCTCATTGCCTTCGGCTTCTGGGCAGGGGACGGGCAGGTTCGGGCCCCGGCTCTTTACGGATACGCCGCGCCATCCCCGGATGGGCTGTTCGACGAACCGCTGATGCCGGAAGAAGCCACATGGAACCCGGAGACAGGGATGGCCATCATGATGTACGACGACATCCGGGGCTCCAGGAAAGTGGAGAGCAAAGTCCTCGACTTCTTCGAAAGCGTCTACCAAGCCGGAGCCAGGAAGGGAGGATGGGACATCGATGCGTTCCGAATGGAGGAGGGATAGGCTTTTTCCACTCCTTCCGTAAGATCCTTCCAGGGACCTTCTGCTTGTCGAAGTTCCTCGATCTTTTCCTCCAACAAGTTCATCTTGTGCTTAAGGTCTCCGAGCCCTTTCGCTTGTTCCCTTAGCTCCCGTGGGTCGCCTTCCATCCCGGCACGTTTCAGGAAAATTTCGATCTTGTCCTCCAGTTCGCGCTGAGGTGTTTCCAGGTCTTCCAAATAGATGCTTTGTTCGCTCATGGTATTATCTCTTGCACTGGGGTTCGGAATTGCCGTTTGTTTGGTTTCCATTGGATTGAGAAAAACAACCTTTTTCTTTACCTGGTGTATAATGTACGTCTGTTTTTCAGTATTTCAAGCTTCCCGGGAAGCGTCAGCCGAGGGGTAAAGCCCGGTTTACCTGACCCGGCCGTCAGGAGATACGTCATGCTCCGATTCCTCGCAAAAGCCCTTAAAGTTCTCAACTCTGAAACCGATCCAGGTCAGATCAGCCTGGCACTGGTTCTCGCTCTGGTGATGGGCTTTACCCCCTTCTGGAGCCCTCACAACCTGGTCGTGCTTTTCCTTGTTCTGGTCCTCAGGGCCAACCTTTCCACGTTCATCCTGGGGCTGGCCTTTTTCGGTTCCCTGGCATTCTTTCTGGACCCTCTTTTTCATCGCTTCGGGATCGTACTTCTGACAGCCGATCCTTTCACCGGTTTCTGGACGACTCTTTACAATACCGTTCCCGGCCGCCTGGACCGTATTAACAACACTGTTGTTGCGGGCAGCCTCGTTCTTTCCCTTCTTTTCACCGTTCCCGTTTTCCTGTTCTTTAACCTGCTCATCCGTAAATACCGGGAAAGAGTCCGGGGGTGGGTGGAAAAAAGCCGT
This sequence comes from uncultured bacterium, assembly GCA_965603295.1. Lineage (GTDB taxonomy): Bacteria > BMS3Abin14 > BMS3Abin14 > BMS3Abin14 > BMS3Abin14 > JAFGWO01. Next base: position 3,731 of record CBFDCL010000114.1, read on the forward strand.
CTCGCTCAGGCTATCAAGGCCAACAGGTTCTACCGGATCTACCAGTCGGTAAGTGCGTGGGGAGGTGGACAATGAAACGGTGGATCCGGCCGCAAGGCGTCATTATCTTTATTCTCCTGCTTGTTCTTTTCGCAGTCCTTGTTCTCGTCCTTTCCGGGCCCATTCTGGGTCGCGGTATCGAGAGGGCGGGTACGGCCGTTGTTGGCGCCAGGGTCGACGTGGACTCGGCCCGGCTGTCCCTTTTTCCCCTTGGACTGACGGTAACCGGCCTGGATGTGACGAACCCCCGGGCCCCCATGGAAAACACTGTTTCGGTAGGTCGCATCGCCTTTAACATGGATCCCGGAGCTTTAATCCGGCGCAAACTCCTTGTGGAGGAGATGGCGGTGGAAGGAATGGCGTTTAACACCCCCCGGGCCGTGTCGGGAGCCGTTAAGGAATCCGTTCCGGCTGAGGATCCCACCGAAGAACCTTTCAGACTGGAGCCATTGAAGATCCCGCCGGTCTCCCAGATCCTTGCTCAGGAGGATCTCACCTCGGTCAGACACTCTGAAGCGGTCAGAAAGAAGGCCGGAGAGATTGAGGAGAACATCAAGGCGGCTCGAGAAGGGCTCCCTGACAGGGTCAAGGCGACCGATTACAGGGCTCGCCTTGAAAAACTGTTTTCCGGCGCCGGCCTTGATCCAGCCAGGTTGAATGAGGCCAAAAAACTCCGCGATGAAATCCGCGACGAGCGAGACCGGATCAGGACGGTGGAAGATGGGATCACCGGGGGTCTTTCGGACCTGCGGAATCAGTTAAAGGAGGCCCGGGAGTCGGTAAGCGAGGATGTGAACAGGTTAAAAGAAAAATATGCCCTCACTCCAGGAGGTCTTTCCAACTTGTCGGGCCTTCTGTTCGGCCCCGAAGTTCATAAGTGGACCGAACGAACTGCCCAGGCCCTGAAACTCTTGAGTCACCTTCCCTCGGGAGAGGAAAAAGATCCAAAGGAGGTTCGGCCGCCCAGGGGTAAGGGGATCGACATCCCGCTAAAGGAACGGCGCCCCCTCCCAGGCTTCCTGATCAAACGGGCAGCCCTCTCCCTCGAGGTGGCCTCCGGAGCTATCGAGGGGGAAGCTCTTGACCTTGCTTCCGACCAGAGCTTTCAGAACAATCCCGCCACTTTTTCCCTGGCAGGCCGGGATCTGCCGGGCGGCGCCTTCCTGGGGGCACGCGGAGTCCTGGACCGCACTGACCCGTCAGCTCCCCGGGATAATCTGAAGGTCACTTATAAAGGGTGGAATGTTACCGATCTTACTCTCTCGGAGAGTGACGTCTTCCCCGTATCCCTTCGTCGTGGTTCGGGAACCCTCTCCGGGGAAGTGGTCCTGAAAGGGCTGGTCATGGAAGGATCCGTAAAAGTGGACCTTTCCTCCGCCTCCCTGGAGGCGGGTGGCACCCAAACTTCTGCCCTGGGACGGGCCATGCAGCAGGCCCTTCAGGGAGTGGGAAGCGTTTCTCTGACCGCAGTCGTGAACGGGACCCTCGACGACCCAAAGGTCCATCTCTCTTCTGACCTCGACCGCATCCTGAAAGAAGCCGTCGGGCAAGCTGCCAGCGAGGAATCGGCCCGGCTGGAAGCCGCTCTCAGGAAAAGCATCGAAGGCCGGACGGGGCCTGCCATTGCCGAAGCAACAGGGTCTTTAAAACACCTCGAGGACGCAAAGGAGGAGGTCAGGGCGATCAAGGCCGAGCTGGAAAAGGCGCTTAAGGTGAAGGGGAAGCTGCCGTTTTAACAAACCAGGTGAAGTTTGA
>CBFDCL010000115.1:0-5495 GCA_965603295.1 uncultured bacterium
CGCCCCGAGCTTCAGCAGGGCGTCCCATTCCGTGACAGCGGCACTGCGCAGCCACCGCTCCTTAAGGCTCTCCCAGAGCGAAGTGACGCGGTACTCCTTGAGGATGTAACCGGGCGCCCCTGGCCGGCGGAGGCGGCGAACCGTGCGGTACCGCGAGCGCTTGATAGGTTCCACTCCCTCGGCCGAGTCCAGGTCGCGGACAGCATCGAGCCAGCCACGGAGATGGGGCAGGTCGCCTTCGGCCACGCGCCAGGCCACGCCGGCTGCTCGGTATTCGACGGAGTCGGGGGCGTCCACGCCAGGCTCCCGCGGCCTACTCGAGGTTGGCATGCTTTGCCGACATGCTTGCGTGCGACGTGTCCTGCGCGTTCTGGAGTTGGAGCACGGTGGCGTCCAGGAAGAGGAGCAGCGACTGCTCGAAGAGGGAGGAGCCGAACTGGACGGAGCCGCGTCCGCAGCAGGACTTCGTCGGGGCAGGGAGGACGACGTGGAGGTCCGCCTCCCGGGTGCATCGGGCGGTGCCCGAGGCACGGTTTCTGCTCGCGGGGGATGGGGAACTGAGAGGTGCCCTCGAGAGGGAGATCCATCGCTCCGGGCTGGAAGGCGTCTTTTTCCCCCTGGGATGGCGGGAAGACATCCCTGAGCTCATGAAGAGCAGCCGGGTTGTGGTCCTGACGTCTCTCTGGGAGGGGCTTCCCAGGGTGATCCCCCAGGCCAGGGCTGCCGGCCGCCCCGTTGTAGCCACCGCCGTGGACGGGTCGGCCGAGGCTGTCCGGGACGGAGTGGACGGGTACCTCTGCCAGCCCGGTGATGTGAACGCGGTGGCTGAAAGGGTGGTCCGCCTCCTGGAAAACACCGGGGAAGCATCCCGGATGGGGTTTGCGGGAAGGGAAGCGGTATGGGAGTGGGACCAGGAGACAATGGTCACGCAGCAGGAGGAACTGTACGAAAGGCTGTTGAGGGAGAAGGGAATATGAATTGAGGATTGAGGATTGAGAATTGAGGATTGAGAGTAAAACCAAGAACCCTGATTAGTAATTAGTGATTGGAAAAAATCGGTTGAGAAGGACGGATTGAAAATTGAGGAGTATATAGCTGGGGAGGGTAAGGCAGCGATGTCGATTCTCAATCCTCAATCCTGAGCTCTCAATTAATAAAGGATCTTAAAATGACAATCCAGTTCCAGATCACGATCTTCGCTTTCGCCCTCGGTGCGGTTATGGGAAGTTTCGCCAACGTGGTGATCCACAGGCTTCCGCAGGGTTGGTCCATCGTCACCCCCGGATCAAGGTGCCCGTGCTGCGGCGAACCCATCCGCTGGTACGACAACATCCCTATCCTGAGCTACCTCGCCCTGCGGGCCCGGTGCCGGTCCTGCGGCGCCTCCATTTCCCCTCTCTACCCGGCCGCGGAGGCCCTTACCGGCCTGCTGTTCGCGGCTCTTGTCTGGCGTGTGGGCATCCAGGCGGCCGCGGCGCCCCTGGCACTCTTCTGCTGGGCCCTCGTCGTGGTAACCTTTATCGACCTTAAGCACCGGATCATTCCCGACGTGATCTCCCTGCCGGGGACGGCCCTGGGGATTGCCGCTGCTTTCCTCCCCGGGTTTCCCCGCCCGGTGGACTCCCTCATCGGGGCTGCCGCCGGAGGGGGTTTCCTTTTCCTGATCCTTTACGCTTACGAGAAGCTCATGAAGGACGAGGGGATGGGAATGGGAGACGTAAAACTCATGGCCATGATCGGGGCCTTCCTGGGGTGGCAGGCTCTTCCGGTCACGATCCTCGTCGCGTCTCTTTCGGGTACTCTCACGGGTGTCGCCTTTGCCGTGGCCAGGGGGGAACCCGTGAGGAAATTCCCGGTTCCCTTCGGCCCGTTCCTGGCTATTGGTGCTGTTATCCACATCTTTTTCGGGGTGGAGATCATCCTTTGGTATCTCGGGAAGCTGTCATAGCCCCCTTCAGGAAAAGGGGCGGAAGGGGCCTGAGGTGGGAGATCCTCGTCAGCCTGGGGCTCATCATGTTCAGCGGTGTTCTTTTCATGGGCGTAACGGCGCTCAAGGCGGCGGAAAGGGCCATTTTCCTGCAGAAGGTCGAGTCCCTCGCCCAGGTTACCCGTTCCCTCCAGATGGGCATGGCCGTTCAATGGGAAAAGGAGCCGTCGGAGGACCTGCAGTATTTTGTGACCCAGACGGCGGCCGCGGTGGGCGTGGCGGGCCTCAAGGTTGCCGACACATCGGGACGCCTGGTGGCGGGCCTGAGAGGACAGGAAGTCGGTACCCTTACACGGGATCCGTTCCTGCTCAAGGCGCTCAAGACGGGGTCCATCGTTCGGCAGAGCGAGATCGAGGGGGGGGTGCCCGAGTCGATCCCCGGGTCCTGGGTTTTTGCCGCTCCGGTATTCAGGGACGGAGTGCAGTTAGGAGCGTTCTCCATCTCCTATTCCCTGGAGGATCTCGATGTCATCCTGGGGGTTCACCGGAAAATCATCTTCACTTTCGCCCTCCTCGACGGGATTTTCATCGTGCTGTTCGGGGGGTGGTTTATCGGGAGGATCGTGGTGAGCCCACTGGTGAAGATCTCCCGCGGGGCCCAGGCCCTGGCTGCCGGGGATTACGACGCCAGAGTCCGGATCCGGGGGCCACGGGAGGTCGAGACGCTGGCGTCGTCCTTCAACGAGATGGCCGACCGGATCCAGGATGAGGTCCAGAAGAAAGAGAGCCATCTCGCCGCCCTGGAGAGGGCCAACGTCGAGCTGAAACAGGCCCAGCGGGAGATTGTCCGAGTGGAGAAGATGGCCTCTGTGGGGCAGCTCGCCGCGGGCATCGCCCACGAGATCGGGAACCCTCTCGCGGCGGTTCTCGGCTACGCCGGCATCCTGCAGAAGGAAACCAGCGACCCGGAGACCTCCTTGTACCTGGACCACATCGAGAGAGAAACGGCGCGTATCCAGAGGATCATCAGCGGCCTCCTGGAGTTCAGCCGCCCGAGGGAGATTCACGTCCAGACCCTGGACATGGGCGGGCTGATCCGTGAAACGATGGAACTGGTAACGCTGCAGCCGATCTTCAAGGATCTGCAGGTGGAAATGACGCTGTCCGAGGGGGAACTGAACGTGAGCGGGGACCGGCATCAGATTCAGCAGGCCCTGGTCAACCTTCTCATCAACGCCGCCCAGGCCATGGAGGGCAGTGGGGACCTCGGGCTCGTGGCCCAATCAAGGGCCCTGGCCCCCAGGGAGGGCGGCATCCCCAGGAGGCGGGCCTCCGACCATCGGAGGAGGCGGGCTTCGGACCCCCAGGACGAGGATTTTTCGGCCGTGAGAGAGGCACTGCCCCAGGTCCCCGTCCTCCGGGAAGGAGACCGTGTCGTGGCCGTCACGATAAGGGATTCGGGACCGGGGATCGAACCCGAGGTGATGGGGAGGATCTTCGACCCCTTCTTCACTACCAAGGCCACCGGGGAGGGGACGGGCCTCGGCCTTTCCATTGCCTACGGGATCGTGGAAGCCCACGGCGGGGTCCTGTGGGCCGGAAACCGGGACGGCGGCGGCGCCGAGTTTACGATCTTGTTCCCGGAAAGAACGGACGCGGAAACACGGGGACACGGGGACGCGGAGGGGGAAACGGTTTGAAAGTTTAAATATAATAATTGAGAATTGAGAATTCGTGCATAAGTGCTAAGGATGCACAAATGAAAAAAACTGTAGCAAAATTGCACTTTCCTGCACTCATGCACCGAGTGATCCTTTCACCTTTTCCCTTTAACCTTTAACCTTTAACCTTTAACCTTTAACCTTTAACCTTATAGGTGCCTGTAATGGAACTTAATAAGATCCTGGTCGTGGATGATGAAGAGAGCGTGCGCAGCATGATCTGCGTCCTGCTGCAGAAGGAGAGCTATCAGGTCAGCAGCGCCGGCGGGGGGGAGGAGGCGCTCGAACGGCTCGGGGAGGAGCATTTCGACCTGACCCTTTGCGACATCCGCATGCCCGGAATGGACGGGCTTTCCCTTCTCGACCGGATCGGATCCCTTTACCCCGACATCACGGTCATCATGATGTCCGCCTTCGGTACCGTGGACCTGGCTGTGGAAGCCATGAAACGGGGGGCCTACGACTACATCAGCAAGCCGTTCAAACCGGACGAGGTCCTGCTGGCCCTGAGAAAAGCCCAGGAAAGGGAATCGCTGCGCCGCGAGAACATCCGGCTGAAGGAAGAGGTGGAAGAGAGGTTCAGTTTAGAGGGGATCGTTGCCCGGAGCCCGTCCATGAAGGGGATCATGGAGACCGTGAAGAAAGTGGCCGGGTACAGGAGTCACGTGCTCATCGGCGGGGAAAGCGGGACGGGTAAGGAGGTCCTGGCAAGGGCGGTCCACAACATGAGCCCATGGAAGGACAAACCGTTCGTGGCGGTCAACTGCGGGGCCATCCCCTCGACCCTCATGGAGAGCGAGTTCTTCGGCCACGTGAGGGGCGCCTTTACCGATGCCGTCACCGACAAGTTGGGACTTTTCGAGGAGGCCAGCGGAGGCACCCTCTTTTTAGACGAGATCGGGGACCTGCCCCTTGACCTTCAGGTCAAGTTTTTAAGGGCTATCCAGGAGGGGGAGGTCCGGAGGGTAGGGGGGAACGCCCCTATCAAGGTGGACGTCCGGATCATCGCCGCTTCGGCCCGGGATCTTTCCGAGGCGGTGGCCGGGGGGTATTTCCGGGAGGACCTTTTCTACAGGCTCAACGTTGTTCCCATCTGGATCCCGCCCCTGAGGCAGAGGAGGGAGGATGTCCGGCCCCTGGCCGAGCACCTTCTGCACCGTCTTTCCCTGCGTCTGGGAGGGGGCCAGAGGACCCTGGCCCCGGAGGGCATGAAAGCTCTGCTCCGGTACCCCTGGCCGGGCAACGTCAGGGAAATGGAGAACATGCTTGAAAGGGCCGCCATCCTGGCCGACTCCGCCACGCTGGGGGCGGAAGAGATCCTTCCCCTGCTGACGGGTGATCCGCCCCAGGCGTCCGCGGATTCGCCCGAGGAGGAACTGTCCATCAAAAGGGCGACACGGGAGACGGAAAAGAGGCTCATCGAGAAAGCCCTCCGGAAGACGCAGTACAACAGGAGCCAGGCGGCGCGCCTGCTGGAGATCAGTCACAGGGCACTCCTCTACAAGATCAAGGATTACGGGCTGGAAGTGCCGAAATAATAGTCCAACGTCCAATGTCCGACGTCCAACGGGAAAAAGCAGTGCAGAGTGCAGAGGGCAGAGGGAAAAATATATTGAGAATTGAGGATTGAGGATTGAGAGTTGGGAGTTTGAGGTTTGAAGTTGTGAAAAGGATCCAAGATAAAATCCAGTGATAAGTGATTGGATTTTCGTTTCTACCAGTTACTAATCACCAATCACTGAGTATAATTTTGAAATTTGAAATTTATACCCCCTGGATGGGGATCTATTTCCTGAAATAATTGCTTCTTTAGCTATGAAAAAAGTATCAACCGGGGGTTGGAATGG
>CBFDCL010000116.1:0-5488 GCA_965603295.1 uncultured bacterium
AGGTGGAAGGTGGAGATGAATATGGGGCCGCTCACGCGGCCCCGGTTTTTTACTCGGGAATCGTAACTTCGAACCTCAAACCGTTCTTCTCAACTCTCAAACCCTCAAACTCTTTCTCCCCCCTGTTCAATGGCAATCAGGATGACAGCATGCCGTCATTGCAAGGAGAGTCGAGGGCCTGTCACGCTGAAGCTTCCAGCGGAGGCGGAGGATGAGACCGACGCGGCAATCTCAGGCGAAACGGGGAAACCGCTGCCGTTCCCGTCGGTCACCCCTGAGATCGCTTCGCCCGGCAATCAGCTCGCGATGACTTCGTTTGAAAACTTCAAACTTTCAAACTTTCAAACTCTCAAACTCTCAAACTCTTTATTCCTCTTTCCCCTCCGTTCTCCTATAATTGACCCATGAAAAAATCAGATGACACCATCCGGGTCCCCATGCCCGGGCCGATGCTTCGGGTCCAGTTAAAGACAGGCAGAAAGATCGAGGCCGTGCAGCTGCATGTGGGGTTCACCTACGGGACCTACACCAAGGTGTTCGACGGTCCCGGGCGGCTGAGGGAGATCAATCTCGAACTTCTCTGGAACGAGTACCCGGGCAAGGTGCTCTGGGGCAGGAACTTCCCTTCGGTTCTGCTGCTTCGGGGGGATTTTCACCAGGAAGGCAGAAATGTGCTGCCTGTCTATAAGATGACTGCCCTCTTCGAATCCGCCCCCCTTACAGATGAAGGGGGAAAGCACTCCGCCATGGTGGTCAACTGGCTCCAGGACGAGATTAAGCCCCTTCTGTCACCGGGCAATAAACAGGCCCTCCGGGAAGTGGACTGGAATAAGCTGGCAAAGGATTTCAAATGAATCAGGATCCAGACTCCAGGGGCCAGGAGTCAGAACCAGAAAACAGAAGCCAGGAGTCAGGGGAATCACCTTGACGGGGGATTTGGGGATGGAGCGAAAAAGCGAATAACCGTTCAACGTCCAAGGTCCAGCGTGAAAAAACGTTAACCGGTAACAGGCCATTAGTTATTGTTGGACGGATTAAGAGTTTGAGGTGAGAAGTTCAATCCTGGATTTGGATCTTGAGGTCTTTGCCCTTTCTTCCGCGTCCCCGTGTCTCCCCGTCTCCGCGTCAGCCTTTTCCTTCCCTTGACGCTTTCTTACGTTCCATCTAAATTGATGCCCTGTTCCTTTTAAAAGGGTGGGGATATGTGGCGTAAAACTGTCCGGTAACACGTTGGACCGGGCCGGATTGTAAAGGAGGAAATTCGATGAAAAAGGTATCCGTTATTTTTTCCATCGTCCTGTCGGTGTGCCTGGTCTGTACGCTGGCTTTCGCGGCCCCGCAGTACACGATCTCGGTAAACCAGATCGTGGAACACCCGGCTCTCGATGCGGTGCGGAAGGGTTTTCAGGATGTTCTCCGGGAAAAGGGGTATGACGTTTCCTATAACGTTCACATTGCCCAGGGAAACATCTCCACGGCCAACCTTATCGCCAAACAGATCCTCGGGGAAAAGCCTGACCTCGTTCTGGCCATCGCTACCCCCACTGCCCAGGCTTGCGCCCAGGTGATCAGAAAAATACCGATTCTCATCACCGCCGTGACCGATCCGGTGGGGGCTGGTCTGGTGTCCAGTCTGGAAAAACCGGGCGGCAACGTGAGTGGCATGACCGATATGAGTCCCGTGGACCGACAGGTGGATCTTATCCGGGAATTCATCCCGGGGATCAAGAAACTGGGGATTATTTACAACTCAGGTGAGGCCAATTCCGTGAGTATCCTGGGGATTCTCAAGAAGGAATGCGCGGCAAGGGGCATCGAGGTCGAGGAGGCAACGGTTACCAACGCCAGCGGGGTAACCCAGGCTGCCAAAAGTCTGGTGGGGCGGGCCGACGCCGTCTACATCCCTACCGACAACACGGTAGTCTCAGTCTTCGAGGCAATCACCAAAGTGTGCGTTGAGAACAAGCTGCCCCTGTTTGCGGCGGACGTGGATTCCGTCTCCCGCGGAGCCGTCGCGGCCCTGGCTGTTGATTACTACCGAATGGGAAGACAGTCGGCCGAAATGGCCGAGCGTATCCTTAAGGGCGAAAATACTGCCACTATGCCGGTGGAGACCCTCAAGGACCTGAAGCTTTATGTCAATCCAGGCAAGGCGAAGGAAATGGGCCTGGCCGTCCCTGACGGTGTCATGAAGACGGCCGATGAGATCGTTAAATAAAATCCCTGGCACCGGATACTTAGAACCAGGCATCAGGTACCAGGCAGCAGGTACTGTTTTATGACCTGGTATGCCTTCTTCGGTGCTCTGGAGCAGGGGTTCGCCTACGGGCTCATGGTTCTTGGGGTCTACCTGACCTTCCGGGTCCTTGATTTTCCCGACCTGACGGTGGACGGCAGCCTTCCTCTGGGGGCGGCCGTTTCCGCGGTGGCCATCACCAACGGTGTCCCTCCCTATCTTTCCCTCCTCCTGGCCCTCGCTGCCGGGTTCGTGGCCGGCATGGTCACAGGGATCCTCAATACCAAGTTCAAAATTCTCCACCTTCTGGCTTCCATCCTGACCATGATCGCCCTTTACTCCATCAACATCCGGATCATGGGCCGGCCCAACATGACCCTCCTTGGGAAGAATACCATCCTGGACCCCCTGTATAACCTGGGGCTTTCCCCCTCGGTCGCCGCGCCCATCCTTTTCGGGTTTGTTTCCATCCTGACGGTGATTTTCCTGATCTGGTTTCTCCACACAGGTTTCGGTCTGGCCATGCTGGCCACCGGGGACAACAAGCAGATGATTACCAGCCAGGGGGTTAACACACATCGCGTGATTATCTTCGGTGTCGGTCTCTCCAACGCCCTTGTGGCCCTTTCCGGGGCCATGATCTGCCAGAATCAGGGAGCCGCCGATGTGAACATGGGGGTGGGAACGATCGTTGCGGGGCTGGCGTCGGTTATCATCGGGGAGACCGTTTTTTCCGGCCGTTCCGTCACCAGAGCTGTCGTGGCCGGTTTGGCAGGGTCCATTGTTTACCGTCTTGCCATCGCCCTGGCACTGGGTTTGAAGTTGGGACGCTTCTCCTTTACTCCCAGCGACCTGAACCTGATCACCGCCATCCTCGTGGTGGCGGCCCTGACCCTTCCTCAGGTCCGGGAGAGGTTCCGGATCCGATGATCGCCCTCGAGAGGATAACCAAGTATTTTCACCGCGGCAGCATTAACGAGGTGCTGGCCCTGGAGAACGTGTCCCTGAAGGTCCGCCGGGGGGATTTCATCACGATCATTGGATCTAACGGTGCGGGAAAATCGACGCTCCTTTCCTGCCTTGCCGGAAGCCATCCCCTGGATGAGGGGCGCATCACAATTGACGATAAAGATGTCACTTCATGGCCGGAATACAGGCGTGCCGGGGTCATCAGCAGGGTTTTTCAGAATCCCCTGATGGGAACGTGTGCCTCTCTCACCATCGAGCAGAACCTCTCTCTCGCGGCAAGGAGAGGACAGTCCCACGGCCTCGGGCTCGGAGTCAGGCAAAGGGACAGGGAACTGTTCCGGGAAAAACTTTGTCAGTTGGGACTGGAGCTGGAAGATCGGCTCAAGGACAGCGTTGGCCTTCTTTCCGGGGGCCAGCGACAGGCCCTCACCATGCTCATGGCCACAATGGTGCGCCCTAAGGTTCTTCTTCTGGATGAGCACACTGCCGCCCTCGATCCCAAAATCGCCCACCAGATCCTGGTCCTGACTCGCAGGGTGGTGGAGGTACAGGACCTGACCACTCTCATGGTCACCCATAACATGAAGCAGGCGCTCCAGATGGGAAACCGGCTCGTGATGATGCACCGGGGCCGGATCATTCTGGATGTGGATGGGGAGGAAAAATCGCGGCTGAAGGTGGAGGACCTCATCGAGCGGTTCTACACCGCAAGAGGCGAGGAGTTCAGCCAGGATCGGATGCTGCTGGTCTAGGGAATTTTCAAATTCTAAATTTCAAAGAGAATCAAGATTCAGGATCCAGGAAAAATCCGGCAATCAGCGGTCCGTGATCCGTAATTGACGTCCGGAATGGTATCGGGAGAGTGAGGTTTGCAGGGTGAGGTTTGCAGTATGAAGTTTGAAGTTGCGGGATCAGATCGGTGATTAGCTAAAGATTTGAGGGTTGCCGTGCGAAATTTGGAGTTTGAGGTTCCAGTCTGCCGCATGCCGATCTAAACTTCAAACCTCAAACAGCAAACCCCTCGGCATGCTCGGGACAGCCTCCAAACTCCTGTTTTCACCCTGCCCCCTGTCCTTTGCGCTCACTGTCCCCCGAAGCTGTTCGAAAGGCCTTTGCGAAGCGGAGTGCACAGCCTTTCCCGTTGGACCTTGGACGTTGGACCTTGGACTATGAGTTTTCTTTAGTCCTCATCCCCGTGACACAGAGTATCGTTAAAGCAGCCGGGGTTCGCCCCGCCGGGCAGGGGGTTGTAGACCGGCGGTTCCGGCTCGCCCAGGTGGCACAGGCCGCAGGTTGGGGCGTTATCCTGGTTGGTGTTCGTGTGCGTGGGTGTGGACTCTCCCCTCCAGCGGTTTCCCGAAGGATGCGGCGCCTCCACCTGGTGGCAGTCCGATGTGTTCAGGCATGACCCCCCCGAGCCGTCCCCGTCGAACGCTTCCCCATGACACGTGGAGCATGTTTCAAAACCGGCCATCTGGCCGGGCGGCTCCTTTGCGGCCGACCCGTGAAGGGAGCGTTCATCCCAGTCAGGATCCGGGTGGATCTCGTGACAATTGTGGCATGTATCCTGGTTCCCGAAGCTGATGTTGATCCCGTGACAGTTAATACAGACGGCCTGTTCAGGTGACCCCGCGTAATCCGGATGGTTTGACTCCCCATGGGGCCATCCGCCGGGAGTCTGGCTGCCTCCCATGGAAAAGTGGCACACCAGGCACTTACCTCCATCCGGATCGTTGAGGTCCGGCGGAGTGTGGCAGTCCTGGCAGGTGAGCCCCCTGATGAGGAAATTGCCCCGCCAGGCATCGGCATGCCAGGTGTCCCCCGAAGCCGACTTGTTCAGCCAATCCGCCGGATGAAAAGCCGGGCCGTTGCCATGACAGGATTGGCCATCAAAGGATTCCGTGGCGCAGGATATTTTGGTTATACCGCCGTCAAGGTCATCCCCATGGCAGTCCATGCAGATGAACCCGTCCGGTATTGCAAGGGAGCGGTGGTCCTCAATCCAGCCGTCCGGATGGTGCCCTGTGGCATCCACCAGGCTGAAAGGCGAATCCTGGTTGACGGTGGAACATGCCGACAGTCCGACAAGCACGAAGACGATAGAAACAACCATCAATATCAAGTTTCGGCTAATAGTCATTATTGTTGTGACCTCACAAAAGAGGATACGGGGAGATGACGTATTTTCCAGTCACCCGTTCTCTATTAAGTCCTGAATCTTGAATCAATTTCTGGTTTTTCTGTCACTTACTTTTTCGTTGGCCTTTGGGCATTGGGCATTGG
>CBFDCL010000117.1:0-5465 GCA_965603295.1 uncultured bacterium
TTCAGCAGTTCGTACTTCCGCAGGCGCTCCCTTAAAGTGTTGCGGTTGATGCCGAGCACTTTCGCGGCACGGACCTGGTTTCCTTTCAGGGCTTCCATGGTGAGTTCAAAAAGGGGTTTTTCTACCTTGGAGATCACCTGCTCGTACAGGTCCCCCTCCTCGAGGACACTCCAGGGAGTGACGATCTCCCTTAACCAGCGGTGGAGGAACTCCTCGAAGGTGTCCCCGGCACTTGGTTCGGTCCCATCCGGAGTCAGACCGAGATCCGCCACCTGGATCTCCCGTCCGGAGGCCAGGACCGACGCCCTTTTCAGGGTGTTGAGCAGTTCCCGGACATTGCCGGGCCAGACGTGTTCCAGAAGGGCCGTCATCCCGTTTTCAGCCAGGGTTTTTGGCTCCCTGCCCTCCTGGTCGGCGAAGGTCTTGAGGAAATGTTCAGCGAGGACGGGGATGTCTTCCCTGCGTTCCCGGAGGGGCGGGATCTGGAGGGACACCACATTGAGTCGATAGTAGAGATCCTCCCGGAAATCCCCCAGCTTGACCGCTTCCCACAGGTCCCGATGGGTTGCCGAAATCACCCGTGAGTCAGCCTTGAGCGATCTTTGCCCGCCCACGCGTTCGTAATCCCCGTTTTCCAGGACCCGGAGCAGTTTGGCCTGGAGGTTAAGCGGCATATCCCCGATCTCGTCGAGGAACAGGGTCCCTCCCTCGGCCATCTCGAACTTTCCTTTGCGCGAGTCGGTGGCGCCGGTGAAGGCCCCCTTCTCATGACCGAACAGGACGCTCTCTAACAGTTCGCCCGGGATGGCTGACGTGTTAACGGCAACGAAAGGGCCAGAGGCCCGGTTGCTGAAGCGGTGGATGGCCCTGGCCACTAACTCCTTACCGGTCCCGCTTTCCCCGAGGATGAGGACTGTCGCTTCCGTTGCCGCTACCCGTCCCATGGCTTTAAAGAGGCCTTCCATGAGAGGGGAGCGGGCAATCATGTCCTCCATCTCCGCCGGGATCGGCTCTGTCTCCGTCTGGCCGGCCCCGGCCCCCGATTGGGCGAGCCCTCGGGAGACGCGGTCAACCAGGACCGGGATGTCGAACGGTTTGGGAAGGTAATCGTAAGCCCCACGCCGCATGGCCTCCACCGCATGGGTCATGATGTTCTGGGCGGTGATAATGATAACGGGGATCTGGGGGCGCGACTCCTTGAGTTTGCGAAGCACGGTGAGCCCGTCCATATCGGGCATGAGGATGTCCAGGATCACCAGGTCGGGAGGGGCCTCTGCTGCTGCGGCCAGCCCCGATCTGCCGTCCGGGGAGGAAATAACGCTGTACCCTTCCTTCGTCAGGGATTTTTCAAGCACCCACCGCATACTCTGGTCGTCTTCGATAACAAGAATTTTCTTACTCATGAAATTTCCTCTAATGTCCTATGGTGAAAATTATCCAAGGTCCAAGATTTAATATCCAAGAGGTGATCGTATGAAAATTAATATTGGGGCCCAAAATTTTGGATCTTGGTTCTTGGATTTTGGATCATCCTTTGTTTAGCGGTAAAAAAACGCGGACCACAGCTCCGCCCTCTTCCCCATTGTCCAGGGCCAGGGTTCCCCCATGATTTCGGATAATCCGTTCACTGATGGCAAGACCCAGCCCGACCCCTTTGGATTTGGTGGTGAAAAACGGCGCTCCGAACTTCGTCACCGCGGGATCGAAACCACTCCCCTGATCGATCACATCGATCTCCATGGCGCCGCCTTTATGTTTTTCCCCCGAGGAAAGGTGGTGGCTGAGGGGCGCTCCGACGGGGCTGAGGGTGCGGACGGTGATCTGGGCCCCGGGAGGTGAGGCCTCCACGGCGTTCTTTAGCAGGTTCAAAAAGACCTGGACCAGTCCGTTCCGATCCGCCCTGATGGTTGGCAGGCTGGGATCGAAAATCCTTGAGAAGGTCAGCCCTTCGGTTTCCTCGGACATCTCCAAAAGAGTCACCACCTCGTTGAGGATCTCGTGAATATTGAGTTCCTCCGTGTGAACCTCCCCTTTCGGAAGGGCGGCAAGGAGACTCTCGATCAGGCTGTCGATGCGGTCGACCCCCCGGAGGATCACCTCACAGTATTCATTATGGGGGTTTTCCGGTTCGAGGTCGGATCGGAGTAGCTGGGCAGCCCCTTTGATGCCCCCGAGGGGGTTCTTGATCTCGTGGGCCATCCCGAGGTTCAGGACCTCAAGGGTGCTCAACTGATCGGCCCTGCGGTGGAAACGGTCGACCTCCTTGAACAGGCTTTCATCCTTTACAAGAAGGGCCGCTCCAACGATGGTACCGTCGGGCTCCTGGAGAGGAGAGACGCTTACGAACAGGTGGAACGGACTCCTCCCCGTCCGGGCGTACTCGACCCCGCTGTGTGCCCGGCTCCTGCCCTCGGCCAGGGCGGACCGGATCAGTTCTGCTACCTCGGGGTTCTCCGGAAAGAGGGTATCCGCGGACTTTCCCGCAACAGCCTTCTGCGACCTCCCCAGGATGCGCTCGCCGGAAGGGTTGACTCTCGTCAGGCGGGCCCGGGAATCGAAGATAAAAAGTCCCTCGAAGAGGGAGGCGATTAAATGGGATTCAAGGTTCAAGACAACATCCGTAATTAGTGATCAGTGATTAGTGATTGGTGATTAGTGATTGGTGATTAGTGTAATTTCACATTTCAAATTTCAGGATTCACAACCTCAAACCGTTTCTTTTGCCCTCCGCCTGTCATTGCGAGGTGCATCCCGGCCGAAGCAATCTCATGCAAGCCCCCGAGATCGCTTCACTCTGGTAACGGTTCGCGATGACTGCGCCTTGCACCTTCAAACATCAAACTTCAATCGTCGGTGTTCCTCCGCGTCCCCGTGTCATCGTGTCGTAAGGCTTTCGGAACCCGAACAGTTTTAGTCCTTAACCGTTATTCCAAAAAAACTTTCCGCTTGCTGGATGATTTCCCGTGGTTCCGAAAGCTCGTTAATCGTTCTGCGGAAGGCTGCGCTCTCGGGAAACCCCTTGCTATACCAGGCGAGGTGCTTTCTCAGGTGCCCGACACTTCTTCGCCCCGGCATGTGCCCGATGAGCATTTTCAGGTGGTCCTGCATTAGTTTTGGGCTAAAATCGCTCTTGCCGTCCTTTTCGGTGCCCATAATATAGGCATGAACGGCTCGAAAAATCCACGGTTTTCCCAGGGAGGCCCTTCCGATCATCAGGGCAGCACACCTGGTTTCGGAGAATTTTCGGGCAGCATCCTCGCCCGAGTGGATATCGCCACTGCCGATGACCGGGATGCCCACCTCCCGCACCAGCCGCCCCACCGCCTCCCAGCGGGCCTCCCCTGTAAAACCTTGCACCCGCGTTCGGGGATGGAGGATCAGGGCGGCCGCTCCCAGGCCCTCAAAGGTTTTTCCGGCCTCCAGGAAGTTCTCCTCCTCCGAAGACCAGCCAAGGCGCATTTTGACTGAAACGGGAACACTGACGGATCGCACCACCTTCCCCACAATGGCCGCGGCCAGGTCGGGTTCCCTCATCAGCTGTACGCCGCTGCCGCTCTTGAGGATCTTTTTGACCGGACAGCCCATGTTAATGTCGATGAGGTCGGCCCCCTTCTCCTGGAGGAAACAGGCCGCCTCGGCCATCTCGTCCGGGTCCCGGCCGAAGATCTGGGCGGCCACGGGGTGTTCATCGGGGTGAAAGGACGCCATATCCCTCGTACGCCGGTCGTTGAAGTGAAGGGCCCTGGCGCTGACCATCTCGGTCCACACCATCCCGGCTCCGCCTCTGCGGCAGGCGACCCGGAAAGGCAGGTTCGTGATCCCGGCCAGGGGCGCAAGGACAAGATCCGGTTCGATGTGAAGGTTTCCAATCAGCATGGCAGATGGTTTCCCGGAGGTGGGGGTTTCAGTCCAAGGCAGCTATTTTCGTTTTTCTCCACGGTACTCCCGGATCATTGAGGTAATATGGGTATCATCGGGGATGGAAGGGTCGAGGATGACCATGTTGTTACGGTAGCGGGTCAGTCGTCGGGCCGCTTCCCTTCGTGTTTTTAAATCCTCCAATTTTCCCTGGTCTCCTCTCTCTCCGGCAGCCTCTGTCTGCTCGTCTAAGAACCGCAGTTCCTCCTCCGATACCCAGCCCCGGACGGGTCCGTCGTAAGAGACGGTCAGTTTCCCGACAGCCCTTCCCTGGAAATACCCCGAGGTAACAAGGGTGCCGTCCACGATCTTCGGCTTCCTCATGAATCTCCGGTCTTTCCCGCCGATGATGATATCGATCCCCTCTACCTCACGGGCAAGCCTGAGGTCCTCCCGGAATCCCAGGTTGGAAAGGACGATCACTAGGTCGCAGCGCTTCCGCAGGCGTGGGACCATCCCTGCCACCGTCTCAAAGGGGTCCTTCAGGAGGCTCCCGGCCATGCGGCTTTCAAGGAACGGCAAACGGTTCGGCACATGGGTTATGCCCAGGATCAGGACCTTGAGGGGCCCCGTATCGAAAAGCAGGTAGGGCTTGAAAAGGGGTTTTCCCTCAGCATTCGTCAGGTTGGCTGAAAGGAACTGGATATCAGTTTGCTCATCAAGGGTCCGAAGCCTCTCCGGCCCAAGATAAAGGTCCATTTCTCCCAGGGCCGCCGCACGGTACCCCATCCGGTCCATGGCCTTTAAGTGCAGTTCCGCTTTCCGGACAGTGGGTTCAAGGGAGGGTTCCGAAAGGGCCGATCCGGAGAAGAGGTTCCCCGCGTCCACCAGCAGAACGGGGACCGTGCCCTTCCTTTCCCGGGAAACGAAGGTGGCGCGACGGGAAAGCCCTCCCATCCTGGCGGTTTTTCACCCGCACGGATCGATGGCTCCCCCGACGTCGGATGTGTAAAGAATAGTGAGTTCACCGGACACGGCCTCACGGGACCGTTCACATCCCGGGTTAAGGATAAAGAATAGAGCGAGGGCGGCGAAGATGGGCACCAGGAAAAGGAGAAGGGGAGTCATTCGGAAATGCGCTCTCTCTCCCAGTGTTTCCTTGTTTTCCTGTTTCTGCGTCACGGTATCTTCTCCGTCTTGCGTAGTGCATCCAGGCGTGTTGGTGAGTGACTTTTGGCGCTAACTCTTGACGCCCAAACGTACTCATGAACCTGTCCAGTGCTCAATGATCTAATGCCGTCACTCCCTGTGGTCGCTCATGAGATCGCTTCGCTCGAAATCGGCTCGCGATGACACCGTTCTCCAACCTCAAACTGTAAACCCTTCGACAAGCTCAGGGCAGACCTCAAACTGCAAACGCAAATATTCAACTCTCAAACTCTCAAACTTTTTTCTCAGTTCTCAACTATTCCTTTCACATCCCCGGCGAAGTGGAAGGCCCGGAGGATCGCCGTGTTGAAACCCGCTTCCCGCCAGGAGCGAAGGAGGGGGTGCGTATCATCAACGGATGCTCCCTCGAGGACCAGGATCTGGACGGTTTTGATCTT
>CBFDCL010000118.1:0-5425 GCA_965603295.1 uncultured bacterium
CCCGCGCCCCCCCGCCCGCCGCCCGACCCGCCCCCCCGCCCCCGGCCACGCCCGCCCGAGGCCCCGCCCCTTTCCGGAAGGGTTAAAAGGGTGTACCGGCCCGTCTCGGCATTGTGCCACGATTCGATGGACGGGGTGGCTGATCCAAGGACGATGGGCACATTCTCTAACTGCGCCCTTTTTACCGCCACGTCTCTGGCGTTATAGCTCGGGGTGTCTTCCTGCCGAAAGGAGGTGTCATGCTCCTCATCCACGATGATCAACCCGAGGTCCGGTATGGGGGAAAAGACCCCGGACCGCACGCCCACCGCCAGCCTGGCAACCCCGTTTCGAATGGCTTCCCAGCCCGCAGCCCTTGAGGAGACGCATATGCCGCTGTGAAAGGGGACGACCTCTCCAGGGGCGATCCTCTCGAGGCGGGAAATGAGAAGCGGTGTAAGAGATATCTCCGGCACGAGAAAGAGAACAGCTTTTCCCCTGTCAAGGACGCTCCGGGCAGCCCGCAGGTAGACCTCCGTTTTTCCGGAACCGGTAACGCCCTTGAGCAGGAACGGCCGGAACTTCCCTTCCGTAAGGGCACCCTCAATGGTGTTCAGAGAGGTTTTCTGGGCCGAGGTGAGTGTGGTGACGGCTTTTTCACTCCTGTTGTAGGAGCTGGAGGGCACAGCCGAGGATAAAACCCTGGCGGGTGCCGGTACGATGAAGCCTTCGAACAGAGCCTCCTCCACGAGATGTGACCCGAACCGGTCGGTGAGAAAACGGGAGGTTCTGGGTCCCCTGGAAAGGGCCAGGAGGAGGTCCCTGTTAGGGATTTCCTCCCGCAGGGATTCTTCCCGGCCCCGGTCGGTCAAAAGAAACTTGGGACCTTTGAACGCCGCACCGGGTGGGGGAAGAGTCATTTTGAGCAGGAGGCCCGGGGGGCTCTGGTAGTAGGACGAGGCCCAGACAGACAGGTCCAGCAGGGATCCCGGGACCGGAGGAAACTCAGGCAGTGTCATGATGCCGCGGGCGGGAACAGGGGAGGTATCGACCAGATCCACCACAACGCCCGTCATGGTTCGACGCCCGAAGGGAACATGGACGATGGTTCCCCGGGAGACGCTGCCAAGAAAATGAGGGGGAATCTGGTAGTGGAACAGTTCCTGGACCGGTCTGGGAAGGGCGACCTGGGCGAACATGGATGTCATGGCTGTTCCGTATCCCCGGGAGGGGAGACAACCCTTTCCACGAAGACAATGATGTCGTCCCGATAAACCTCCGTTCGTGCAGGGTAGCGAAGATGCTCAGACAGGGAAATGAAATCGAGGTAAACACAGGTAATCCGTGCCCCGTCGGGTGAAAGGATCTCAGCTTTCAAAGGGACGAAGTCTTTTTTCCGCAGCCATAACCGCTCACGGCCACCGTCCAGATAGTAGCAGACGGATTCCCTGATGCGGACGAGAGAAACGGGAACCCCGGCGGAAAAAAGCGATCCGAGACCGTGGATGATCTCGTCCTTCGGCAGGGTGAAGAGGGAAAAAGAGATCGCCTGTCCGGGGTTGACCCCCAGGTCCTCCCTGGATTCGGCAGGAATCCTCATGGAGTGCTCCCGGATCACGGTACCCTCCGGATCTTCCCGGATAATGTCCACCACAAGGGGAGCAGAGTTCCTCAGGGTGGTTTCCATCCGGGACAGGATCTCCTGGGGTGGCGGAGTGAAGGCGAGACCGAGGAGAGGAACAAGCCAGAGGATAAGCGCACGGGGAAGCATCATTCTTCCTCGTTACGGGCCTGTTCGAGAAAAGCTCCGGCGATTTTTTCCGGTTCCGGAAGGCCCAGGACGCTGGCGAACTGGAGGATAAAACCCCTGAGATATACCGGGGCGGGGAGTTCCTGAAAAAGCTCACCCTCTATTTGTTCAAGGTAAGTGGACCGGATCCTCGTTCTTTTGGCGATGTCCTGGATGGTGAACCCGAGAAACTCCCTCCTCTGTCTCAGATAGGGGCCGATCCTCTCATCGGGGCCGGGGGCGAAGGGCTGGTCGAGTCCGTGCATGGGCAAAACAGCCGGGCCGTCCGTTGAATCGGTTCGGAGATCCTGGGAAATGCGCATGTAAGCCCTCTCGATACGATCCACGATCTCTCCACGCTGGTCGTTCTCAACAAGGCTGTAAGTTGCCAGAGCGCCCTGTGCGTAAAGAGCCTTCTTCCTGTGATAGGCCCGCTTGGCCTCGTCGGCCGTGGCGTCTTCGGAGAGATCAAGAACACTGTAATCTTCGGGTGTGGAAACCTTTGTCACGGCTGATCCTCCCGATTCACGAGGAGGTTCCCAACAATGGCTCTGATGGAACGGGCGAAGGGGCTGGAGGGAAAGGTGTCCATGACCGTCTTTCGAAGTCGGACCGCTTCCCTCAAGGAGTTGTCCTCCTCGACGTGCCCGATGTATCGGATGCCGATGCCGAAATAGTCCCGGCAGGCATGGGCAATATCCTGGCCGAGGTCCCGATCGTCGAATTTCCTCGTCTGGTTAACGATGATATTGGGTCTAAAACCGTTAGCCTCCTCCTGGAGAATCTGACCCGCCTCGGGATTGATCTTCAGAACGTTGTTGATGAGTGTCCTGGGCGACTGAATGCCCCTTGCGATCTTTTCCCCCATGGCCTTGTCAATGGCCTCGGCAACGCCCGAGTGTTTCGAGGCTTTCTTCAGTTTTCGATAAAAAGCTGCTTTGATAAAGTGATAGGCGTTCTCCACAGAAGTGGGCTCGGGAAGGACGATCAGGATCCCCTCGTCGGCGGAAAGGAAAAAATCCAGAGTGTTGAACGCGGACCCGGAACCCAGATCAAGGATGACAAAATCGACATCCAGTTCCGAGATGTGCCGGATGAGTTTTTCTTTCTGGGTGTAATGGGGGTTGGCCATCTCCAGGAGCGCCCTGGAACCGCTGATCAGATGAAGGTTGGGAAAAGGGGTGGGCGCGAGGATTTCCCTGAGGGAAGTCACCTTCTTGCGGACAAAATCGGAAAGGGAGTAATCCGGGCTGGGAATTCCCAGGACTGTATGAAGGTTGGCGCCCCCGAGGTCCGCGTCCAGGGCAACGCACCGCTTGCCTAACTGGGCAAGACAAATGGCAGCGTTAGCGGTAATGACGGTTTTCCCGACGCCGCCCTTGCCGCCCCCCACGCCCCATATGACAGGTCCAGTTCGACGCATTTCCCGGTTCCTGAAAACAGTCAGGCCTCAGAGCCGTGATCGTGGAAAACAAGCCCACTGAGAAGTTTCGGGTAGAAAAAGGTCGACTTCTGGGGCATGCGTTCCCTGAGTTCGGTAACCGCCACAAGATCACCGAGGTCGGTTGGCGGCATGATGACCAGAATCTGGCCGTATTCTGAAGCCCGTTTCCTGGCCTCCTCGAGATCCTGGAAATAAACGAGGTGTTCTTGACGGCGGATCTGGTCGGCTCCCATTCCCAGGCCTTCCATCATGAGAAACCGTTCGGCCAGAGTAACCTCCAGGTTGCGGACGGGCGCGGAGAGATCAGGCATCCGTCGGGCGAGGTCCACATCCTCCCGCAGAAGGGCACTCACGCAGCTCTTGCCGACCGGGTCATACAGGATGAACCCTCTGCCTTCCGGGTGAATCCGGCTGATTCCGGGTCCTGATCCGACGGACTCCCCTTCGGGAAGAGGGCGGATGTGAAACGTGCCCGAGAGTTTCGCAAGGACGTCGGAAAAATCAAACTCCGGGAAGCCGTGGAGAAGCCTGTGAACCGGAAGGATTGCCAACCCCGGGTCCTCCATCCCCACCAGGGCCATCATGACGAAGTTGTACCCTTTCTCCGGTGATGAAGACGGGTCGGCCGCAGCCATCTCCCGGGAGTAGGCAAGAGCGGTCTCATAGCGATGATGACCATCGGCGATATAAAGGTTCCTGTCCTCGAGGAGAGAGGATATTCCGGAACCGATATCAGGGTCTTTTACGACCCAGAAACGCCTCTCGACACCTTTTTCGTCAATCATATCCGCGGTGCAGGGCTGATCAAATACCGGGTCGATAAGGGTGCGCACCTGGGAAGGATCGCCGTCGAAGAGAGCAAACACCTGGCTCAGGTTCCCTCCAAAGGCCCTCATGAGCCGGAGGCGATCTTCCTTGGGACCGCTGTGGGTTCTCTCGTGCGGGAAGATGCTGCCGGTTTCGAACGGTTCGATCCTCACTTTTCCGATGATAGCCCACCTCCGGAACAGTTTGTCCGCCCCTTCCAGTTCGAAGGTGTCCTCAATGAGATAATAACGTGGACCAGGATCGCGGATAAGGGTTCCCTCTTTCAGCCACTGTCCCATGAGGGTCGCCCCGGCTTTGTAATCCCCGGGGGACCCGGGGCTAGATCCGAGGATGAGACGTACGGCGTTGGCAGGGTCCCTGTTCATAAGCCGGACATGATGATCCACGTCGATCACGTCGTATGGAGGGGCGACGACGAGGGAGAGATCGCGGACTTTCTCAGGGTTGTATCGAATTCCGGTAAAAGGCTGGACCTGAGGCAAAGAAAACCTCCCGTAGGGTGTTGACTCAGTAAAATGACATAGAATGGACGCGAGTGGCAAGGGAAAGACAGAATGCGAGGCGAAAGACGCAGGGGAGAGGCAGCGGAAACCTTTGATCCCTTGATTTTCTAGCTCCGTTCATTGCAGATTGTAGGGGGAATTACCAAACGCATCTTTTTGTAAACGAATGACAAAGCCGGCAGTTGGTGGAAACGGTCTGTCCACCCCCTCTGCCTGAGTACGGGAGGTTGCTGACCATGCACCACTTACCCTCTGAATTCATCAGGTCCCGTCGAAGTATCCGCCGGTTCCGCCTGGACCCCGTTCCTGAGGAGACCATCCGGGACATCCTGGAATGCGGCAGTCTTGCCCCCACCGCCAGGAACATCCAGCCCTGGCTCCTCGGTGCCGTCACCCGGCCGGAGCTCCGGCACCGCCTGTCTGATCTGGCTGAATACGGGCGGTTTATCAGGGAAAGCCCGGTGTGTTTTGCCGTGTTCACCCTTGGGGAGGAGAAGTATTATCTCGAGGATGGCTGTGCGGCCACCATGAATATCCTTCTCGCTGCCGCGGCCCACCGCCTTGGCGCTTGCTGGGTAGCCGGTGACAAGAAAGAGTACGGACCGAAAGTGCAGGAGTTGCTGGGGGTTGGACCGGAATACAAACTCGTTTCCCTTATCGCCTGCGGGTATCCTGACGAGAACCCGAAGCCCAAAAAGAAACGGCCGGAAGAAGTGATCTTCCGGGACCGGTATGGGGAAAAATAGTTTGAGAGTTTGAGAGTTTGAGTGTTTGAAAGTTTGAGGTTGCGGGAAGAACACAGGTGATTGGTAATTGGTTACTTCCAGTCACCAATTACCAATCACCTGTATCTTGAATCTTGAATTTGGAAAATCCTCCTTT
>CBFDCL010000119.1:0-5279 GCA_965603295.1 uncultured bacterium
TCCATTGGCAGTGGCCGTTGCCATGAACGCCTCATTCGTGGCCCGGGCCTTTTCCGGACACCAGGAACAAACGGCCGGGATCATCCGCCAGGCCATTGAGCACAAAGGATATGCCCTGGTGGATGTTTTTCAGCCGTGCGTGTCTTTTAACAAGCTTAGCACCTTCAAATGGTACGAGGACAACACCTACTACGTAGATGGATCCTACGACCCGAAAGACCGCGCCGAAGCTTTCAAAACAGTCACCGCCGAGGGCAAGTTGGCCCTCGGAGTTCTCTATGTCAACGACCTGCGCATCCCGTTCGAGGAGAATCTGCCGGCCTACCAGCGCTCAAATACCCCTCTATATATGAGAGAACCGCACCGTGATAAGCTTGCTAAATTTATCACTTCCAGGAAATAGGAACACGCGGAAACCCCGGGGGCAAAAAATAATGACAGAAGCTTGGAAGCTTGGTGTCAGAGCACCTTGGTGTGTTCCATTAAACTTCCCACCTTTCCCTTTTCGCTCCCGGTGCCATTCCATCTTTATGCTACACTTCTCTGAAAGGGACGGGTGCGGCGGCTGATAGCTTACAGGGGGTGAGAAATGCCTGAACTAAAAGGTGACGAGGCTGTCGGGGTGATCAGGGAATACTTCAGGAAGCCCCAGGTGGCGGCCGTGGAGATTCTCAGGGGCCGGGTAAAAATTGGAGACAACGTGAGGTTCCGCGGTTACACCACTGACTTCACCCAGAGGATCGAATCCATGCAGGTGAACCACAGGGACATCCCCGAAGCTGTAAAGGGGGACTTCGTCGGTATCCTGGTCGCAGAAAGGGTTCGCGAGAACGACCACATGTTCCTGGAAAGTGGTGACGTTGAGGTCCCCCTCTGAACAGCCTGAGGTTTGGTCTGGCGGTCTCTCTGGTTTTTGCCGTCCTCCTCCCCGGCCCGGGGTGGTCTGAGGACAGTCCTTCCTACAAGAAGGCCAGGGAATGGATGGTCCGCAGCCAGATCCGGGACCGGGATGTCCGGGACGCGAGAGTCCTTGCGGCCATGAACACCGTTCCGAGACACGAGTTTGTGCCGGAACGTTACCGGGGTCAGGCATACGGAGACCACCCCCTGCCCATCGGGCACGGACAGACGATCTCCCAACCCTATATCGTTGCGCTTATGACCGAACTGCTTAAGCTGGAACCGGAGGACAGGGTTTTCGAGCTGGGCACAGGGTCCGGTTACCAGGCGGCGGTGGCCTCGAGGGTGGCTAAGTCCGTTTACACAGTGGAGATCTACAGGGAGCTGGCTGAACCTGCCAGGGACCGGCTAAAATCCCTCGGGTTTAATAACGTCCACGCTCGGCACGGCGACGGCTACTTCGGATGGCCCGAGAAGGCGCCCTTCGACGGTATAATCGTTACCGCGGCGGCCGACCACATTCCTCCACCCCTCATAGAGCAGTTAAAACGGGGTGGGCGCCTGATCATCCCCCTCGGCAGTCCCTTCTCCATCCAGCAGCTGGTGCTCGTCACCAAGGACCTTGAAGGCAATGTTTCGGAACATCCCATCATAGCCGTCAGATTCGTACCCCTCCTGGCTCACTGAACCGATGATCCTGTCGCTATCGATCCTCCTCCTGTCTGCGTCCATCCTGAGCTTCGAGATAATCGTCATTCGCCTCCTTGCCATATCCCACTGGCAGCCTTTCGTCACCCTGGCGATCTCTACGGCCTTGCTCGGGTACGGTTTGAGCGGGAGTCTCCTCGTAAAGTTGAGGGACCGGGTCTTCCCCCGAAGGCATCTTGTCTACCCGGCGCTCTTAGTGGCAGCGGCTCTGGTCTACAGGCCGGTCATCTACGCTTCGGGCCGCCTTCACCTTGACCCGGGACTGATCATCAGGGACCCCTTTCAATGGCTCAAAGTGGGACTTCTCATCGTGGTGCTCACCGTTCCCTTTATCCTGGCCTCCGGTGCCCTGGCTCTGCCCCTCCTCGAACGGGAGTCAGTTGGGAAATATTATGGATGGAATTTTCTGGGTGCCGCCGTGGGGATCGCCATCGTCCTTGTTGCCCTGGGCACCCTCGATCCTGAGGATCTTCCCAAAGTGCCGGTCTCCCTCGTGGGGTTTGCCCTTCTGGCGTCTCTGATCCATTTTCACCGGGACAGGAAAGGCCTTATGATTGCCGCGGCCGGGATCGTCCTCCTCCTGCTTATTTATCCAGCGCCCCCCACTGTTTACGGCCCCTACAAAGACATTTCCTATGCCCTCCGGCTGCCGTCGGCCGGGATCGTGGCCCACAAAACGGGTGTTACCGGAAAATTCCAGGTTGTGACGGCGCCGGCCCTCCGGTCCGCCGCGGGCCTGTCCACGAAATACAGGGGTGGTCTGCCGGCCCAGGCGGCCCTCTATCGGAACGGGGACCGTATGGGAACCGCTATTCTCAGTTCAGGATCTCATAATGAGGGAATCCAATACCTTGGCTGGCAGACGGCGGCAGCTCCCTACATCCTCCTTGGGCCGGGTGCCAGGACCGCCATAGTTGGTTTCGACGGCGGGGAAGAGACCGCCAGGGCTCTTTTTCACGGTTCACCGTCCCCCGAAGTCATCGAACCGGACGGGGTCATAGATACCCTGGTGGAAGATCATCCGGACATCTTCACACGGTGGATCTTCGGTCCCGGGGCGGCGGCTATCGTCAGAGACAGTGCCCGCTCCCATTTCAATTCCGGGACCTGGAAATATAACCTCATCGTCTACACGGCCGGGACCAATCTCGCCGCAGCCGCTGCGGGTCTCACAGGTACCGCGGAGAACTACCAAATAACAGTTGAGGGGATGAAGACGGCTCTGGGCAGCCTGGAAGGAGGCGGTCTTATCGCCGTTACGGGCTGGAACCAATCCCCCCCCACCGGACAGTGGAAGCTGCTGGGTCTCCTCAGGAGGATCGGTCTGCTTAACGGCAACCCGGCATCAGGCAACAGGGTCTATATTGTGTCCGGCTGGTCCAACCACACCTTTTTGATCAGAGCCCAGCCTTTTCTTCCCGCTCAGCTGCAAAAGCTGAGTTCATTCTGTGACACGAGGGGATTTTCTCTCACCAGCGGGGACCTCTTTCCGGGTCCTGAAACGGGAGGGGAACCCGGCAGTGAAAATGTCTGGACCGATGACCTGGACCTCAGGCCTCCAACAGACAGCCGGCCCTACCCGTGGCACTCTCTGAAGCTTTCCTATCTGAAACATCTGATTGGCGAAACCCGCGAGGCCGCCTTTCCGAGGGTGGAATGGGGGTTCTTTTTTCTCGTCATGGTGCTCGTTATCACAACCGTTTCGGCCCTGATCGCCCTGACCTTGTCCCGGCCTCGGACCGGTGGAGGCCTGTTTTTCGGGCTTTATTTCGGCTGCCTGGGAATGGGATATATGACCCTGGAGATCCTGCTCATCAAGAGAAGCGGCCTTGTGGTGGGGCCCCCTGCCGTCACTACAGCCGTTGTCCTCGGGTCTTTTCTGGTGTGTTCCGGTCTGGGCAGCCACGTCGCCGGAAAGGCGATGGCCCGGAACCAACGTCCGGTGTGGGTCTTCCCGGCCATAGTCCTTTTTTCGGGGCTGGCATACCTCCTGATCCCCACACTCCTGGTCCTGCCGTTTCCAGCCAGGGTGTTTTTTCTTGCTGTAATGGTGGCTCCGCCTGCTTTTGCCATGGGATTCCCTTTTCCTTCCGCCCTCATGCTCCATGACAGGGATAGGGAATCCCTCGTATCCTGGGCGTGGGCCCTGAACGGATTCACTTCCGTCATCGGCAGCTCCCTTGCCGGTGTGCTGGCGGTAACCACGGGGTTCGGTGCCCTGTTCACGGTGGGTGCCGGCTGTTACATCACAGCCGGCATGATTTATAGTAGGAGCTTAATGGGTTCCGGGTGTGTGGGAGGAGTATGAAATCCTGTGGGATCCGGTCCTTCCTTCTGAGGTTCTCCGTAATGAGCAAAAAACCACAACAGGCAATAGGCCAGCCCACTGGTTTTGCGCGGTTTTCCTCAAGGAAAAACGGGTAGATCACTGTGATCTACCCGCTCTGATGATTATCCCTGAAAGCTGTTAATCCCTGAAATACAGATCCCTTGTAAACACCTTATCTATGACGCCGTTGAGCTCATCGGAAAAGCGGTTGGCAACGATGATATCGACCTTTTCTGCGAATTCGTCGAAGGAATGGACCACCGGGCAGTCGCTAAAGGAACCGTCCGACAGGGTCGGTTCGTAGATGATGACCGTTTTTCCTTTGGCTTTAAGCTGCTGGATGACCCCCTGGATGCTCGATTCGCGGAAGTTGTCCGAACCGGATTTCATGGTGAGCCGGTAAACGCCCACCACCCCGTCTCCCACCCTGGAGAGGATGTCTTCGGATATGCACTCTTTTCTCAACTCGTTGGATTCGACGACCGCCCGGATGATCTTGTTGGGAACGTCGCTGTAGTTGGCCAGGAGCTGCTTGGTGTCCTTGGGAAGGCAGTAGCCGCCAAAACCGAAAGAGGGGTTGTTGTAGTGCCCGCCGATGCGGGGATCGAGGCAGACGCCATCGATGACTTCCTTTGTGTTCAGGCCCTTCATCTCGGTGTAGGTGTCTAACTCGTTGAAGAAGGCCACCCGCAGCCCCAGGTAAGTGTTGGAGAAGAGTTTCACCGCTTCCGCTTCGGTCGGGTTGATGATGAGGGTGGGAATGTCCTCCTTGACGGCCCCTTCGGCCAGGAGTTGGGCAAATTTTTCCGCTTCTTTGACAAGGCGCTCATCTTCAGTCGGGACACCAACGATGATGCGGCTGGGGTACAGGTTGTCGTATAGGGCCTTGCCTTCGCGCAGGAACTCGGGAGAGAAGATGATGTTGTCGCAGTTGAATTTTTTCCGGACCGATTCGGTGTATCCCACCGGCACCGTGGATTTGTTCACCAGAAGAACGTCCGGATTGACCCGCAGGGCGATCTCGATGACGTCTTCCACAGCAGAGGTGTCGAAATGATTGGTTTCGGTTACATAGTTCGTGGGTGCCGCGATGACGATCATATCGGCATCCCTGTAGGCCCCTTCCTTGTCGGTCGTGGCGGTAAGGTTCAGGTCCTTTGTGGCCAGGTATTCGGAGATCTCATTGTCGAGGATGGGGGATTTCTTCCCGTTGATGATATCCACCTTCCTGGGCGTCGTGGTAACGGCAATAACTTCATTCTTTTGCGCCAATAACACGGCCAGGGATAATCCCACATATCCTACTCCTGCTACAGTGATTTTCATGCTCTCCTCCTCGGAT
>CBFDCL010000120.1:0-5263 GCA_965603295.1 uncultured bacterium
CGAAAGGATGCCATCAAAGTTCCCCCTCTTCGCATTCAATCGATTTCTTTCATTATTGAACATTGCCGAAATATTGCCGTTATTGATAGGGATCCTACTTAATCGATCACCTCCCTTTTCAACAAAACCCTCAAAAAAGTCAGAAATTTCATGCCAGAGTCGATCTTTATTTTCTTACGTGAAATGATTGCTGAATGTCAACAGCAATCAAATTGGGTTTTTCTTATTGAAAAGAAATTTTTTGTTGTCCTCCCCCTCCCGCCGCGCGTTTGGCTATCAATGGTTTTTCGAAAGGCCCAAGATTATGAAAAAACCTACTTATTACAACAAATCCTGACTCTTTTTGCCCAATTTTCGCGAAATTTCAAACCGAAATCGGAAAATCCCCACGGAATCAACATTTGCGCCATGGGGTCAGAGGCCTGTTTCACTATGGGGTCAGAGACCTTGATGCAGGGTTATTATTGGGGGGTCAGAGCACTTTTTTTGTGCTTTTTTTGTGGGTACCGAGGATACCGGGAGTCAGAGAATTGTCCCAAGTATTACTCTTGGTTAGTGCTCCCTGGAGCACCCAACTTTTCCCCATCCAGATCAGAAGATTGCTGTTCGATTGAATCAGAGAAAGATCACCTGCCCGTCCCGCAGGATCTCGATATACTCCCGGCTGATCGCGGCCAGCTCATCGTAGATCTCCTCGATGTGGGAAGGCTTGGAATGGGAGATGAAGAACCGGAGAGGAAGGTTCTTCATCTTGAGAACCTCTTTGGCGAGGAGGTCCGGTGTCAGGTGGCCTGTTTCCAGAGCAATGTCCGTCATCCGGTTGGGAAAGGAAACCTCGATGATAACGGCGTCAAGAACATGATCGTCGCAGACTTTCCACAGATCCTCTGTGGGTCCTGTATCACCCGTGTACACGATCATTTTCCCCTTTTCGTTCTCTACAAGGAAACCGACGGCGGGCGTCGTGTGGTTCACCTGATAGGCGGTCACGCGATGTTTTTCCAGCTGAACGGTTTCCCCCGCCTGCATCGGTTCGAAACGGATCGCCGGGCTTTCCGACGAGGGAATACGGGAAAAATCCGGCCAGAGGAGCCCGTTGAACAGGTTTTGCTTCAGGATTCCGAGGACCTCTTCGATGCTGCGAAGGACAACAGTATGGTCCGCGCCGCTTGTAACAAGGTTATCGGCGAAAAAAGGGACTGCCTTGATGTGATCCAGATGTGCATGGGAAATGAAGATGTCCTCGATGGCTTTCTGGTCCTGGAAATTAAGGGCCAGGCCGATAGTGCCTGCATCGAGCAGGACGGTCCGGTCGATGAGAAAGCCCGGCATATTGTGGTTGGGCAGCTCGGCACCCGCACAGCCAAGAACGTGGAGACGCATGGGACACTCCTTATTGAAAAAAGCCCAAAGGCCAAAGCCCAAGGCCCAAAGAAACTTCTTTAAAGCAAGTCTTAAACCTTAAATATACTACACTTTTTCAATTTCGCTGGTTCACCGGGTTTCAGGAATCGGGTGCTCCTTTCGGTTTTTACGCATCATCCCATCTTTGGACTTTGGACATTGGGCTTTGGGCTAGCCCAACTTCACTTCGTACACCCTTAACCCCTCCGATTTCCCCTTGACGGTTATTCTCTCCAGTTCGTTGAGTTTTTCGGTTTCACCGTAAAGCTCCGCCGATGTCTGGGTGAGCAGGATCTGGCCCGGGGCCGCCTTGTCAGAGAACCGGGATGCGACGTTGACGGCGTCCCCGATGACGGTGAACTCCATTCTCTCCATGGAGCCGATGTTGCCGAGGAAAACGTCGCCCGTGTTGATCCCGATCCCGATGTCCATCCGGAACCCGTCGTATTTTTCCTCCCATTTCCTGTTGAGGCCCGGCATGAGTTTCATCATGTCTACCGCACACTCCACCGCGTTCCGGGCGGGGTTTTCCACCTCGATGAGGCTCCCGAACACGGCGATGAGGGCATCTCCGATATACTTGTCCAGGGACCCCTGGTACTGGAAGATGATATGGGCCATCTCGTTGAAATACTCGTTGAGGATCGCCACAAGCCGGTCCGGGGGCATCGTTTCGCTCAGGGTCGTGAACTGCCGGATGTCGGAAAAGAGGGCCGTAACGATCCTCCGGTCACCGCCCAGGTTCACTTCCACCTTGCGATCAATGATCTGATCCACGATCTG
The DNA here is from genome assembly GCA_965603295.1 of uncultured bacterium. GTDB lineage: Bacteria > BMS3Abin14 > BMS3Abin14 > BMS3Abin14 > BMS3Abin14 > JAFGWO01. The sequence goes on from CBFDCL010000120.1 coordinate 2,188, forward strand.
GGGGGACAGATACCGGGCCAGGTTCGTCCTCACCTTTTCCTCTTCCTTCATCTGTTCGGCCAGTTCCCGGGATTCCAGGAAATACGCGGTCTGGGTGGAATAGGACAGGAGCAGCCTCAGGTCACTGTCGGTTGCCGAAAACCCCGGCGGCCCGGCCACGAACAGGATGCCCATGGGGGTCCGTACTGTTTTCAGGGGGATGTAGACCTGGGCGCCCCCGTCCTCTTCTCCCCTCCTGGTGATCAACTCCCCGCTCTCGATGACCTCCCTCAGGAAAGCGTTATCGCAGTCCACCGTCTCGTTCCCGATGACTGCTTCCGGTTTTAACGTCTCCCTCTTGTCCCCTTCAAGGAGGTACAGCCGGACGGTTTCAAGACCGAGGACCTGCCTGAGAAGCACGAGGGGAACGACATAGGGCTGCTGTCCCGTTTCCTCCGCATCCTCGAGCTCCGACATCTTGAGGATGGCGTCACTGCGCTTCCTCTCGAGGTCGAGGACCTCCTCTGTCTTCCGGGCGTGGAGAACGACCTGAATGGGGTACATGACCAGCCCGACGAGGTAGATGGGCACGATATGGATCATGATGTTCATCCGGAGGAGGAGCATCGCTGTGGCAGAGAACAGGGCCAGGAAGACCAGAAGCGTTATGACCCCTCCCCTCCACCCGAAACGGCCCAGAAGGGACCCGAGAAGGACCGCTGTGAGAAAAATAAGGGCGAGGGTGATGGCGAGACCGGTTCGGACTACCCAGGAACCGTTGAGGATGGTTTCAATGACCGCCGCGTGGAGGTAAACACCGGGGATGATCCCGATGGGGGATCTCCAGAAATCCCTTAGGTCCTGGGATGTCGCTCCCAGGAGGACGACCTTATCCGTGAAAGTCCCGTCCCGGAAATCGTGATTCAGGACGTCGATAAAGGGAATCAGGGGAATGTTCCTGACCATCCCGGGAGTGATGTGGATCATGGCTCCCCCGGGAGGGTTGTAAGTGGTCTTGGGCTCGAAGAGCCGCGCCCCTTCCAGTCCCAGCGGCGCGAAAACATCGTCAGCGAACCGGATGGGCTGGGGGGCCCTTCGAACGGTGCCGTCCCCGTCCACCTCGAAAACGATGCTTCCCACCCCGGCGGCGGCTTCCTTGAGTTCAGGAAACGGGAGGGAGGCGTTTAAAACCTGGAAACCGGCTTCGTCAACCTTTCTTTCCATATGCATGGCCAGGTACGTTGGCAGCGTTGTCCGGACGGAATCCACAAAGGATCTGTCCTCCTCCGGGACGGTACCCCTGGAGGAAAAGTCGATGTCCACGAGAAGAGCTCCGGCGCCGTTACTGGCGAGGTGCTCAATGAGGGTGGAGTACAGCGTACGTGGCCAGGGCCAGACCCCTACCTCCTTGAGAGAGTTCTGGTCGATGGCGACTATGGCCAGGGGGGCCCGGTGGTGTTCCGGGAGGAAGGGGTAACGCAGATCAACGGTGACCAGCTCGAAGTTTTCCAGCCAACCGGCCAGAAGGGCCACCGCGACAAGAGTGGCGATGAGGAGCGGTATATAAAGGGTCCTGGCTCTGCCGCCGCGCTCAAACACCGGAGGGATCTCCAGGCCGGAAGTTCCTCCGGAATTGAGGATTGAGGATTGAGGATTGAGAGTTAAGGTCTGACATAAAGATAAATCCTCAACTTATTGAACTTGAAACATTTATATAGATGAACTTGATTAATGAATTAAATGATGTGATCCTCAATTCTCAATCCTCAACTCTCAATCCTAAGTAACCTCCCCTTCCCCGTGTCCCCCAATCACCGCGCCTCCGGGTCAGTTCCTCTCATTCTTCCTCGTCCGGGATCCTCTCCTTGATGTTGTGGATAACGTCGAGGGCGAAGAAGAAGGAATCGATCATGACCGGGTCGAAATGTGTTCCCGATTCGCTGCGCATGGTTTCAAGGATCCGGTCTTCCTCCCAGGCTTCCTTGTAGGACCGGGAGGAGGAAAGGGCGTCGTAGACGTCGGCGATGGCCACGATTCTCCCGAAAGGCGGGATCTCCTCCCCTTTCCGCCCCCGTGCCGTGCCGGATGGGGTCTCGAAGCCGAGGATCGGTTTTCCCGTTTCGGGATCCACGAAACCGGGATATCCGCTGCCGTCCCAGCGTTCGTGGTGGCTCATGGCGATCACCGAAGAAGCCTCGTCATACTCGGAAAAGGTATCGGAAAACAGCTTGGCGCCCAGCCACGTGTGCTGTTTCATCACTTCGAACTCACGGTCGTTGAGCTTGTCTGGCTTTTTCAGGATGATGTCGGCGATGGCGACCTTTCCCACGTCATGAAGCATGGAGGCGATCCTCAGGATGTCCTTGTCCTTTTCGATCTCCCGTTCGGGGAGACCCTGCTGCATGGCCCAGACGTCGTAAATGGCCGCCGAGTAGGCCGCCACGCGCTGGACATGGGTTCCGGTTTCCTTGGGATCCCTTAACCGGGCCATCTCGATGGTCCTTAAGATCATTGATCGGGTCATGTTGGCCCGTTCGATGCCGTTGGCCGCGATATTGGCGAAATGGATCAGGAGGGGTTCGGTAGATTTCGAAAAACGGACGATGTCGCCCTTGGCGTTCTTGGCGTTGATGAGCTGGAGGACACCGATGACGTCGCTGTTTTTCGTCTTCATGGGGATGGTCAGCATCGATTGGGTCCTGAATTTGGACATCCTGTCGAAATCGCTGCTGAAGGAATAAGGAACGTCGTCTTTTATCGAGTAGGCGTCGGGGATGTTCACGATCTCCCCCGTCTCGGCCGCGTAACCCGCCAGGGACCGGCGGTTGATCGGCATCGTGAAGCTGGAATAGATGAGTTTTTTTCCTTTTGGAAGGGCCTTCTGGAGGGTGTCGTTCTGCGTGTAGCTGAACTCCAGCCTGTCCTTTCGCCGGATGTAGATGGACCCGGCGTCCGCCTTGACCAGGTTCCTTGCTTCCCGAAGGATCCGGTCGAGGAGCATGTCCAGGTCCCTGACCTGGTTCAGCTCAAGATCGAGGTCGATGATCCGGGAAAGGTTCGCGGCTGTAGCCATCCGTGCACCCCCTTTGGAAACCGT
>CBFDCL010000121.1:0-5162 GCA_965603295.1 uncultured bacterium
GTTAAACGTTAAACTTGTCTTTCCTTTGGGCTTTGGGCTGTTATTTCAGCCACCAATCACCAGTCACTGATCACTAATCACCAATTTTGGTCATTATGGATTCTTTCCCTTTTCATATCTTCCGCAAATACGACATCCGGGGCGCCTATGGACGCGAACTCACCGAGGAGGTGGCGTTCAGGATCGGGCGCGCGTTTGTTCGCATGTGCTGCGAGAGAATAGGCACCCCGTCCCCCCTCATTTCCGTCGGCATCGATGCGAGGACCCATTCGCCGGCTTTAAGGGATGCTTTCGGCACGGGGATCGTCAGCGGGGGTGGGAGGTGGGTGGACCTGGGTCTTTGCCCGACACCCCTCGTCTATTTCAGCGCCTTTGAACTGGAGGTGGACGGTTTTGCGGTGGTCACCGCCAGCCACAACCCTCCGGAGGACAATGGGTTGAAGCTCGGGATCGGGAAGGAAACCATCCATTCCGGGGACATAACGTTTCTGGGCCAGGGGGCTGCCGATGACGGGGAAGCCATGCCGCCGAGGGTCCGGGGACCTGAGGCCCGGGAAGATATCCTCGCCAGGTACGAGGAAAAAATGGTTTCGGATTTCTCCGGACTCGCAGAAGGGGTCCGGGCCCTTAAAAGGCCTGTGAAGGTCGTGGTGGATTCGGGCAACGGTACCGCGGGTGTCGTTCTGCCCGGGATCCTGGCAAGACTGGGCATACAGGTCCGGGAGCTGTTCAGTGAGCCGGACGGGACTTTCCCGAATCATCATCCGGACCCGACACAGCCGGAGGTCCTTCGGATCCTGGGGGAGGAGATCAAGAGCCAGGGAGCCGAGGTCGGTTTCTCCTTCGACGGGGACGCTGACCGGATCGGGGTCCTCGATGAAGAGGGGAGGGTGCTCTGGGGAGATATGCTCCTGCTTCTCCTGGGGCTATCCGTTATCGAGGAATGGGGGAGGGGAGGGAAAAAAGGCGATCCCCCTCTGATCATCTCGGAAGTCAAGGCCTCGGACCTGTTTTTTGACGGGATTCGGAAGGCGGGGGGACGGTCGCTGATGTGGAAGACCGGCCACTCCCTGATCAAGGCAAAGATGAGGGAAACGGGAGCCCTGCTCGCCGGTGAGATGAGCGGACACCTTTTCTTTGCCGACCGATATTACGGTTTTGACGATGCTCTTTACGGTTCCCTTCGCCTCCTGGAACTTTACGTGGCCGCCCTCCGTGAGGGGCGGTGCGATCGGTTCTCAGGGCTGTTTTCGGGGTTTCCGGAGATCGTGTCCACTCCGGAACTGCGTTTCCCCTGCGAGGACGAGCTCAAGTTCCGGACTGTTGATGCCTTCGCCGAGGCCCTGAGGTCTCACACGGGGGAAAGGGAGGACCTCGAGGTGAGGGAGATCATCGATATCGACGGTGTCAGAGCAAGATTTGATAAGGGGTGGGGCCTGGTTCGGGCGAGCAACACCCAGCCGGTCCTCGTGATGAGGTTTGAAGGACCGGACGAGGAGACAGTCGCCCTTTATCGCGGTTTTTTTGAGAGGTTGCTGGAGGAAGCGATAAAGGTATAGTCCAGAGTCCAGGGTCCAGAGACCAGAGAAAATCAACGTTGAACGTCAAATGTTGAACGTGATTCCATCCCCGCAACTTCAAACTTTCAAACTCTCAAACTCTCAAACCGTTCCTTTTTCTCAATTCTCAATTCTCAATTCATAATGTACACTACATTCCCATGATGTCACCCTTCATCCGAATCCTCAGGCCGGAACAGTGGATCAAGAACGGGTTTGTTCTGGCGCCCCTGATCTTCGCGGAAAAGATGTTCGACACGCGTTCACTGTTCCTTTCCCTGGCCGCTTTCTTTGTCTTTTGTGTCGCTTCGAGCGGAGCCTATGTCTTTAACGATGTTTTCGACCGGGAAAAGGATCGCGTTCACCCTGTCAAAAAGTACAGGCCCGTTGCTTCCGGCGAAGTGGGGAGCCAGGTGGCGAGCCTTATCGGATCAGGCCTTTTTACGGCCGGGATCCTGGGTTCCTTTTTTATCGGGAACGCTTTCCTCTGGACCATAATCGGATACCTGTCCCTTCAACTGGCCTATAATGCCGTGCTGAGGCAGGTTGTTATCCTCGATATCCTGACCATCGCTATAGGGTTCGTCCTGAGGGCCTTTGCAGGAAGTGTTGCCATCGATGTCAGGATCTCTCCCTGGCTCATCCTCTGCACCCTTCTCGTGGCCCTGTTCCTCGGTTTTGCAAAGAGACGGCAGGAGATCGTTCTGCTGGGGGACACGGCGTACCGGCACCGGAAGATCCTCAGGGAATACTCACTGCCGTTCCTGGATCAGCTTATCGGTATCGTAACAGCGGCCACTATCGTGTCCTACGCCATCTATACGCTTTCTCCCGAGGTCACGGCCAGGTTCGGTTCGCCCTCGATGATCCTCACCCTTCCTTTCGTGATCTACGGGATGTTCCGCTACCTTTACCTCGTTCACCTGCGTGAGGGGGGAGGAAGCCCTTCGAGGGACCTGCTTTCCGACGGTCCCCTGCTTCTGTGTGTCCTTTTGTGGGGTGCCGTTTCGGTGGGAATTATTTACTGGTTTTGAGGCAGTTTGAAAGTTTGAGAGTTTGAGAGTTTGAAAGTTTGAGAGTTGAGGAAAAACACGTTGGACCAGCCTTCGCTGAAGCTACGGCTTGCCAAGCGTTGGACGTTAGACGTTGGACTGTTCCCTACAGTTTGATGTTTGAAGTTTCAGAAAATACTCGTTGGACCCACCTTCGCGCGAGGCTTCGGTGGGCAGGCGTTAGACGTTGGACCCATTGTTCCCACGTTAAACGTTAAACCTTAAACGCAAAACTTCTTTTTGGAGGAAAACCGTTGAAACGTTCCAAAGTGGTCGTTTTGAAAACCCAGCCCGGGACCGTCGTCGCGGACTACGGGGAGCTCATGAGAAGGGCCGGATACGCGGATATACTCGAAAGGGACATCCCGACCCTTCTGAAGCTGAACCTCTCGTGGACCAAATATTTCCCAGCCTGTTCTTCCCAGCCCTGGCAGGTTCACGGTGTGGTGAAAACCATGCTTGATGACGGTTACCCGAAAGAGAACCTGATCCCCATAGAGAACAGGACCGTGGTGACCAACCCCGTCAAGGGTGCCATCAACAACCGGTGGATGAAAATCCTGAACGGGTACGGCCTTGATTTCGTTCCCCTGACGGATGTGGAATGGGTCACCTGCCATTTCTCCGAACCCCTGCTGAAACTGGGAGAGATATTCCCTGAGGGGATCGAGATCCCCGCCATGTTCAAGGGGAAGAACATCCTGCACCTTCCCACCGTCAAGACGCACGGTCATAGTACAACCACCGGATCCATCAAGAACTCCTTCGGGGGGCTCCTCAAGACGGTTCGGCACTATGCCCATAAGTACATGCACGAGGTACTCGTCGATCTCATGATAATGCAGAAAGAACTGCATCCCGCTATTTTTGCCGTCATGGACGGAACCGTGTGCGGGAATGGGGCCGGACCAAGAACCATGATCCCTGTGGAAAAGGGTTATATTCTCGCCAGCTCCGACAGCGTTGCCATCGATTCCGTCGCCGCGGCCATGATGGGTTTCGAACCCATGACCATCCCGTATCTCAGGATGTGTCATGAGCGCGGGCTCGGCACAGCGGATCTTTCGGAGATCGAGGTAGAAGGGGAGGACATCGAGGGCGTGAACTTCGGGTTCACCGTCAAGCGCAGTTTCGTTATTTACGGCGACCAGCTCATCCGAAAGGGCTGGCTCCAGCCGCTCGAGAAGATCCTCCTCCATTCGCCCCTGGTTTTCTGGGCCCCCTTGGCCTCCAACGTCTACCACGATCTGTTCTGGTACCCCACCGTCGGGATGTCGAGGATCAGGCGTTTCAACAAGGGGAAATGGGGAAGGTTGTTTGAGTCTTACCGGTAGGCCGAAAAGGGTCTGGAAGGGCGGGAACATTGTTCTCTGGACCGTTCTTTCGGCGGTCGTTGTTACCATTCTTCTGACCCTTATCTCCGACTTGAGAGTGCTCAAGGAGGCACTTAAGGGTTTCCCTGTGCGCCTCCTGATCCCCATTGCCCTTCTGTCCCTTGGAAACTACATCCTGAGATACGTCAAATGGCACTGGTATCTGATCCTCATGGGCCATCGGATCGGGCGGTGGCAGAACTTGCTTGTTTTCCTTTCAGGTTTCGCTCTTACCGTAACTCCGGGGAAAGTCGGCGAGTTCGTCAAGACCTTCATCGCCAAAGAACGGTTCAAGGTCCCCTACACGGTCTCAACGGCGGTTCTGCTCATGGAACGCTTTACGGATATCGGGGCCTTGCTCGTTCTCATCTGCATCGGTATTTCCCTGGAGTACCTGCACTGGTCCTTCGCTGTACTCATCATGTCCGCCCTCCTGGGTTTTCTGATGCTCGTCAGGAACCGCCGCTTCGTGGGATACATAATAGGCCTGACAGGCAGGATAAAGCCTCTGCGTGCCCTCTCAGGGCCTCTGAGGACCTTTTATGAGCAGGGATGGGCCCTTCTGGATCTGCGGGTCTTCACTTTTTCCCTCGCTCTGAGTGTTTTTGCCTGGTTCCTTGAGGGTGTCGGGTATGCCCTTGTAGCGTGGGGTTTTGGGGTAGGGTTGAACCTCTTTGAGGGTGTTTTTATCTATACAGCCGCCCTGATAGGCGGTGTCCTGACGTTCTTTTTAGGGGGACTGGGGGCCACAGAAGGGGGCATGGTTGGCCTCGGCATGGCTTTCGGCATGTCGGCATCCATTTCAGCGGCTTCCACCCTTATCATCCGTGTGATGACGCTCTGGTACGCAGTCGTCATCGGCTGGTTGGTTTTTCTGTTCACACCCGGATTGAGGTCGCTGTTAAGGGAGGCCAGGGAAGAGGAAAGTCCAGAGTTCAGGGTTCAGAGTTCAGAGGGGGAGGGTGATTGAGAATTGAGGATTGAGGATTAGTGCAGAGTGCAAAGTGCAGAGTGCAGAGGGGACTAACGTTGGTTTATCGTTTATCGTTTATTGTTTAACGTTAAACGTTCAACCTGTTTTTCTTGGATCTTGGATTTCTCGTCCGCCGTAGCTGGTCGAAAGGCGTTAGCGAAGGCGGATGGATCCTGGATCTTTTTTGAAATTTGAAATCTGAAAT
>CBFDCL010000122.1:0-5041 GCA_965603295.1 uncultured bacterium
CATCAAACCTTAAACTCCATACTTCAAACCTGAAGGAAAGGACCTGATCCCTTGAGCACCTACCGGCGTTTTTCCGGGCAGATGAGCGATGATTACGATCTTCTTACACGGGCCTATCCGGAATACGGCAAATTGCACGAAATTCTGGCCCGGACCATTTCCGGGTTTTTTGAGGACGACAAACAGCGGGAAATACGGGCCCTGGAGATCGGGTGCGGAAGCGGAATCACGTCCTCGTACATCCTCGGAGCAAGGGAAGCACTTGTTCTCGAGGCCATCGATAACGAACCTGTTATGATCCGGAAGATCGCGGAAAACCTCCGAAAATTGATCCGTCAGGGTCGCCTGAAAGTCCGGGAGGCCGGTGCTCTGGAACATCTTTATACTTTTCCGGACGATTTTTTCGATCTTATCGCCACCGGTTTTACCTTTCACAACTTCACCACCCGGTACAGGAACGATGTGATACGCGAGGTTTTCCGCTGCCTGAGGCCCGGGGGGCTTTTTGTCAATGCCGATAAATACGCTCTGGATGACGACGAACGTCGTTTCGAGGAACTGGGGGCCCAGTTGAACCGGTTTTTCGATGCGTTCGTGCCTCTGGGGAAATACGATCTGTTGAAAGAATGGGTTGTTCACAATGTGGCCGACCAGGCCCCGGGGCATGCTATGAAGGAAAAGGAAGCCCTTTCAAGTATGACGGGAACCGGTTTTGTGGAAGTTAAATTGCTTTACCGTCACGGCCTTGAAGCAGTTGTCAAAGGGGAAAAGAGCAATTGAGGATTGAGGATTGAGAATTGAGAATTGAGAAATGGCACTAATATTTGAAGTTTGAAGTTGCAGAAAACACGTTGGACATTGGGCGTTAGACGTTGGACCTATTGTTCGCACGTTAAACACTGAACGTTAAACGTTTTCCAAATCACCAATCACGAATCACATTATTTTCCTTTAAATACGTATAGGCTTCCCAGCAAGGCCACTGAGATCGTCAAATCGAGAGAGGAAACTCCAATCAGCATGCCGTATTCGCCGTGAGCCATCCACGAAAGCCAGACTCCAAGAAGGATCATAAGGATTAGGAAGAAGAAAAATGCAGGCCTGAAGAACTGCCAAAGTTTCGGATCCGGAAGGGAATCGATCCTCTCAAGGTTCTTTCGGCAGCTGTGGCTGAAAAGAAAACGGGCTTTTAAAGCCCCGATCACAATACCTGTGAGCACCGGGAAACAGTTCAGAATTACAGCAGGCTGCAGCCGCCATGCTTCAATTAACAGTGAACAACCTTTATACAGGAGCACAATTCCACCTATTGACCAGGTAGCCGCCGCGAGGATCTTCAGTACAGTCGGGGATGTGCGCATGAATATATATTAGATAGTCTAGAGACGAGCGTCTAGAGTCCAGAGATAGATCGGTGATTAGTGAATCGTGATTCGTGATTAGGAAAAACATTTGAAAGTTTGAAGTTTGAGGTTTGAAGTTGCAGGAAAAACGTTGGACGTTCGACGTTAGACGTTGGACGAAATGCGTGACTATTAAACGTGGCTCAGGAATCAGCCACCAATTGGTACGCATAATGTATATTATGTAAAGTCATGGATCGGCCAGATGGGAAAGCATGAGACAGGGGTTGTCCCCTGCCGAAGGAAAGCCCAAAGCCCAAAGGCCAAAGCCCAAAGATAGGAGCGGTCAGGTCAGGACTTCCAGGATAGGATTCCCCTTCCTGAAATAGTGCCTGAAAACCGCTGAAAGGTTCCTTTTCAGATCGGGTTTGCTGTTTATCACGTAAAGACAGGAGTCAAGGTGGAAGATCTCGCGCTCGAGACGCTCGAAACCCGCGTCTTTCCCGTTGAACGTTGAACGTTTAACGTTGAACGTTGGAATTGGTCTTTTTTTGGACATTGGGGTTTGGACTTTGGACGTCTTTTTGAACTCCTTTATCCCCTCCTCCAGGAGAGGGACAATTTTGTCCTTCATCCTGAGGTGTGTGTCGTTGTGGAAAACAGCGATATCAGGGGCGACATCCCAGAGGCGGTGGATGAAACCGGAGATCTCCGGCATCTCGATATGTTTGGGCGGAGAGGTCTTAACCTCGAGGTACATAAAACGCCCCGAAACGGAAGAGATCACGTCGTGGTCTCCCCCGGAACCCATGTCCGAGAACCGGGCCCCCCAGAACGATGGACAGAGGAAATCCGTGGAAAGGACACGGGCAACGTACCATTCATAGGTTGCTCCGAAGTTCCTGACGGGTACCGAGACAACCGGATTTCCCTGTTCAGAGTCCCTCAGAATTCCCAGTACCTTCAGACTTTCCAGGTATGAGTCCAGCGCTTCCGGATGACAGAAACGCTCCACGGACCTGCGGCCTTTGATCCAGGCGTCGAGGTCTTTGGCCTTGATGATCTCCTTGAGGAGGAGCCTTACGGCATAATGGTCGAGAAGGGATCGGTAAGCATCATTATCGGCCCGGTTTTCCGATGGCGGCAGAAGGAGATCGTCCGTGGGGTTGAATCGGTCAAAATCCAGTCCCCTACCCCGGCACATGCGGTCTAAAATGGCGGTTTCCAACGGTTTACCCACAGAACAATAACCCAAAGTCCAATGTCCAAACCCCAAAGAGAAAACACGTTTAACGTTGAACGTTGAACGTGAATAACAACCTCAAACCTTCAAACACCAACTCTCAAACTCTCAAACTCTCAAACTTTCAAACTCTCAAACCGTTTTATTTTACCCCATCAAACTTCGCCCCGCACCTCCCACATTGACCGGACGGGGTGATGTCCAGGACTTTTACCGCGTAGCCCGAGCGGTTGATAAGCACCTGCCCGCATTGGTGGCAATGGGTGACATCCTCTTTCTGTTGGACGTTTCCCAGGTAAACATACCTGAGGCCGGCTTCCCTTCCGATCTGGGCCGCTGTTTCCAGGGTTTTGAGAGTGGTGGGCGGCCGGTTGAGCATCCGGTAGGTGGGGAAGAAACCCGATACGTGCCAGGGGATCGCATTGCTGATTGAAGCGATGAAGGAGGAGATGAATTGGAGGGATTCGCGGTCATCGTTCAAACCCGGGATAACGAGGGTCGTTAACTCGATCCAGACGCCCTTCTCATGGAGCTTTTCAATGGTGTTCAGAACAGGCTTTATGCGGGCTCCGCAGATTTCCCGGTAGTGCTCGTCACTGGCTCCTTTAAGGTCGATATTGGCAGCGTCGAGGAAGCCTGAAGCGAGATCGGTCGCTTCCTCGGACATGTAGCCATTGGTGACGAAAACGTTGGCAAGGCCTCTTTTCTTCGCTTTTTCCGCGCATTCCATGGCGAACTCCATGAAAATGGTAGGTTCTGTATATGTGTAGGAGATGGAGCGGCACCCCGCGCTGACCGCACACCGTACGATGTCCTCGGAGGAGGTCCTTTTCCCGGGGATGGGAGAGAGGGTTGGAGCCTCCTTGCTGATCTGGTAATTCTGACAGTGGGTGCAGGACATATTGCACCCCGCCGTGGCAATGGAACAGGACAGGGATCCCGGCTGGAAATGATAAAGGGGTTTTTTCTCAATGGGATCAATATTTTGTGCGACCAGCCTGCCGTACACGAGGGAAAAGAGGGTGCCGTCCCGGTTTTCCCGGACCTGACAGATCCCCCGTTTCCCGGGGGGGATTCGGCAGTGATGGGCACACAGGCGGCATGAAACGACCCCCTCCGGTTCTTTCTCATAGAGGATGGCTTCGGCACACATGGTTGCGGGGGGAACCCGTCATTTCACGGGGTCAAAGAGGTTTTTGCAGTTTGGGCAGCGGATGTGAACCCGTTTTTTGGAATAAAGGCGGTTGGCGTCGAGGGAACCTGCGGTGCCGCATTTCGGGCAGGTTACCTTCACCTTGGCTTCCCTGTCCATGGGCATGGTTGCGTCCTGACTTCCGGTGGAAACCAGAGGGACGTCCTCCGCCGGCGACCGCGGCAGGACAACCTGGAGGATATGGCTTCCGATGGTGATCTTGTCTCCGTCCTGAAGAGAGAACTCCCTGGTAAAATGATCGTTGACGAAAATACCGTTGGTGCTGTCTAAGTCCCGGATGATGAACTTGTCGCCTTTCTCCTCCAAAGCCGCGTGTTTCCTGGACACACCGGAATCTCCCAGCACGAGGTCCGCATCCATGCTTCTCCCGATGATAAAGGGGAATTTGTGAATATTAACGCGCTTTAAAGTCCGGATCTTGTCCCTGAGGATCAGCTCCGGCAGGGGCCTTGTGTAGAATTTGAAGATTCCGCCGTGGAAATGGGCCTGTCCCTCGATATAATCCTCAGCCGGGGCAGTGTTCATGTTCTCGTAAATCTGGATCCGGATCTGCTGGCCCTTCACCTGATAGTTTTCGATTTTCCTGAACAGGTCAAGCCACTCTATCCCACCGGATGCATCGACAAACTGGTCATAAAAGTAGGCCCTGACAACCTTGCCTCCCTTCGCGAAGGCGAGACTGTAGCGGCCATCCTGAATCAGGGCAACAAGGGCGTCTTTCCTCCCTTCCATGAGGCCGACCACCTGGTTTTCGATCCTGAGAAATTCGGCGGATCCCTGGGTTTCCGGGTCGCATTCCTGGAGAACGAGGATGGATTTCACGAGCACCGGGTCGGTCAGCATGAAAAAAAGGCGTGCTTTGGGATGCTGTGCGAGGTGAACGAAAAAATCCCTTATGGAGGTGGGGCTGATTTCCCCTGTGGGGCTGAATGTCCCGGCTGCATAGGGTTTGCGCTGGAAAAACAGAAGATAGCGCTCCTGGTCGGACCCCTCCTCCGTGGCGACGCAATAACCGAACTCGAAACCGGCAAGGTCCCCCTCCCCTTTCAGAATAAGATCGAAAAGGGCCGGGTCGGGTACGGCATTTTCTAGAGCGATGGAGTTGAACGGAAACGGGAGAAGGTGTTCGGATACGCCCATCAAAAGTCTCCTGCCAGAAATCGGTTGGGAATTCCGAATTGAGATGGTATCCCAGGTGAAGTGCGTTGACAAGAAGGTTTAACGTTTAATGTTTAACCCACC
>CBFDCL010000123.1:0-4837 GCA_965603295.1 uncultured bacterium
GAATAGTCTTCATGCTGAAGGGCAGATGCAAAAAGAAGGCCTCCCCGTTGTAATGGAGAGGCCTTCGTTTTGCATTGGCACGCCCGACAGGATTCGAACCTGTGACCTGCGGATTAGAAGTCCGCTGCTCTATCCACCTGAGCTACGGGCGCTGCTCGCCTCTTTCAGAGGCTCAAGGCCAAAGTCCAATGACCAAAGTCCAAAGATGGTCTACTTTGGGCATTGGGTTTTAGGCTTTGGGCTATTTTATTGGTCGGGGCGAGAGGATTTGAACCTCCGACTTCCTGCTCCCAAAGCAGGTGCGCTACCAGGCTGCGCCACGCCCCGAACCGGACCTGATAATGTACAACGAATGGTGCTTTTTTCAAGGGCCAATGGAATTTGATTGAGTTCAGGGTTCAGAGGAACTTACACCCTGCAAACCCTGTTCTCACGCGCGTTCGCTACGCTCACAAGAGACGTGGAGGACACAGAGAAGTTCTTGAAATTCAGGGGTATGATCCTGAATTCAGGTTTAGGTTCTCTCTGCGAGCTCTGCGGCTCTGCGTGAGCCAGATTTTCATTTTTCCTGGCTCCTGACTTCTGGATTCTGGCTACTGCCCTTTTGATATGCCCTCAGGATCGGCCAGGCGATGAGTCCGCCCAAAATGAACGGCAGAATGATCTGCACCCCCATCAGCCGCGCGGGGAGCAGAAAGGACGGTTCCGGATGCTGGGGGTTGGCAGGCAGGGTGCGTACGTAATAGGAGATGGCAGCTGTGACCCACGTGAACGCCCATGTGCCGAACAGTGCCGGCCCAAGCCATTTCCTTTTCTTGTAGAGCTTTGTCTTGTCGAAATAGGACAGCCAGGTTTTCCACGTGAAAATCCCGACGAGGGGGATGGAGATCCACGTGTGGATGTTAAAGGACAGGCTTCCCAGTTCCAGGGGCGGTTCACCGATCCGGACGGCCGAGATCAAGGTGTTGATCCCGTTAAAAAGGCCGAGCAGATAAAGGGTCGTGGCAAACCCGCCAAATGCCCGGTGGGACCGGTTCAGAATCTTGTCCGTGGTCAGCAGCGCGGGTTTGGCCAACATGTAGCCCGCGTAAAAACCGGTTGTCATCTGCACTGTGGCGCACAGGCATCCCAGGAAAGTGATGATGGTACCGTATTCGGCTAATTCGATGGGCATGGCACACCTCGTTGAAAAGGGGAAAAAACAATTCCAGATTTCAAAAAAAACTCAGGTGCATCCAGGAGATCGCTTCCGTGGAAACGGCTCGCGATGACACCGTTGAACGTAGGACCCGCTTTCCTTCAGTCACTCAACCGCTCCGCTCTCGGTCTTGCCCTCTTTCTTCTCCGCGTCCAAGTTTCTCTCCAGATCCTTTTTGATCTCCGGCCACATTTTCGCGAAGGCGGCAAGAGCCCGGGAGCGATGGCTGACACTGTTTTTCTCCTCTGGCCCCATCTGAGCAAAGGTCATGTCCGCCGGAATGTAGAAAAACACCGGATCGTAGCCGAAGCCCCCTTCGCCCTTTCTCTCAAAGGTGATCAGTCCGTCCACCCGTCCGCCAGCCTGCCACACCCTGCCGTCGGGAGCGGCGAGGACCAGGACGCAGACGAAATAAGCCAGCCTGTCCTGCTCCGGGACTTCGACCATCCTCTCTAAGAGGAGATCGATGTTGGCCTCCATATTGCCTTCGTCCCCGGCGTACCGTGAAGAACGCACCCCCGGTTCCCCACCGAGAGAGGACACCACCAGTCCCGAGTCATCCGCAAGAGCCGGAATCCCCGCCCACTGGGCCGCCGTCAGAGCTTTTTTCTCCGCGTTCTGAACGAAGGTCTCCCCGTCCTCTATCACCTCCGGAGGATCACCGGGGAGGTCCGTAAAGGAAACGAACGGGACCTCGAGCCTCTCGAGAATGGAGCCGATCTCGGCAGTCTTTCCACGATTTTGAGTGGCCAGAAGGAGTTGCATGAAAATTTCAAATTCCAGATTTCAAATTTCAAAAAGATTGATCACTTCTTGTATTTTCTCCCCGAAATGGGGGTGTTTTTCAAATAGCGCATCAGTCCTTAAAGTTGCCTGCTTATTTCTAATAATTGGTCTGTTATCTCCGTGCAAGATTTTTCGTCCAAAAGGTTTAAATCATAAACTGCATGGAATTGTGATCTTAACTCCCCAACAGATCCTTTCGCAACGGCTAGAAACTGACAGAACTCTTTGTTCCCATCTCGCTCAAACCCCTCTGCAATGTTCGATGGTATTGAAAGAGCTGCTCTTTTAATTTGATTGACCAATACACATTCTTTGTTGAGCGGATAGGATCGGGTAAGCCTGAAGATGTTGGTAACGAGATTACGAGAATCATTATAGACCTTGAGGTCTTGGAACTTCCCCGTTCTTTCCATGACGGCCTCCGTAATTAGTGGACTGATCGATCAGTTGCAAACCGGAGGCCAAACTTTTGAAATTTGAAATCTGGAATTTGAAATTGGATATCATGGGCATACTATGAACGAAGATCCCCCAGTATTTCCTTTTGCCACTTCACCACCTTCTTGATCCCCTTGGAACCTTCCCGGATGAGGCTGTCGAGGTCTTCCCTTGAAAAGGTGGTCCCCTCTCCCCCTGCCTGGACCTCCACAAGACGGCCGTCTCCCGTCATGACCAGGGTCATGTCCACGTCGGCCTGGGAGTCTTCCGCGTAGCAAAGGTCCAGGAGCATCCTGCCGTCTACGATCCCGACACTGACGGAGGCCAGGTAATCCTCAACGGGGATCTTTCGGATCCTCTTGGCGTCCTTCATCGTTCTCAGGGCGTCCACCAGAGCAATAAAGGCCCCGTTGATGGCGGCGGTCCGGGTCCCCCCGTCGGCCTGGATCACATCGCAGTCAACGTAGAATGTCCTTTCCCCCAGCGCGGTAGTATCCACCACCGTCCGCATGGCCCGCCCGATGAGCCTCTGGATCTCGTACGTCCTTCCCGTGGTTTTGATGACCGTTTCGCGGTTGAGGCGGTTCTGGGTGGAGCGCGGCAGCATACCGTATTCGGCGGTGACCCACCCACGGCCCGTTCCTTTCAGCCACGGCGGAACCCGCTCCTCAACAGAAACGCTGCAGACCACCCTGGTGTCGCCCATCTCCATAAATACGCTTCCCTCGGCGTGTTTCTGGAAAGGGCGTGTGAGCTTTATTTCCCGTAGATGATCCGCCTGCCGGCCGTCCGGCCGGATCAGTTCGCCAAGCTTGAATGTTAAGTCTTTCTCATTCTTTTTATTCGTCACGAGGACTCCTAACTGTATTGGGTAAAAATACTTAACACGTAACCGTTTGACACGGAGACACGGAAAGAGGGAGACATGGGGAAGAGGGTTTTCGCCGCGTCACCGCGTCTTCGTGTCCGGTTTTACCCTGAGGGTAAAACCGTTGACGGCCTTCAGCCGTCATTCTTCCCCTTCCGCGATGGTCACCTGTTCGATCTCTTCCAGTTCATGCTCCAGGAAGATCTGCCCGATCTCGGAAAAACGGCTGGGCGAGTCGGTAACCTCGAACAGTTCCCTGCCTGGGGGGGCGCCGTCGGTCAGACCGGCATCCTCAATGAAAACCTTGACGTCTTTCGCCGTTTCCTCGGCCGAATCGATGAGGTTCACTTCCCCCCCCATGACCATAGAAATGACCTCCTTAAGAAGAGGGTAGTGGGTGCATCCGAGGACGAGGGTGTCCACACCGGCTTCCATGTGGGGTTCGAGGTATTTGATCGCCACGTCCTGGGTAATGGGGTCGACAAGCCAGCCCTCTTCAACCAGGGGGACGAAAAGGGGACAGGCCGTCGCAACCACTTCCATTTCAGGAGCGATACGGGCGATGGCCTTCTGGTAGGCACCGCTTGTGATTGTTCCCCTGGTGCCCAGCACCCCGATCTTGCCGTTGACCGTGGCCTGAACCGCGGCCCGCGCCCCGGGTTCCACCACCCCGAAGACCGGCACATTGATGGCATTCCGAAGAATGTCGACAGCATACGCGGAAGCCGTGTTGCATGCGACGATCACGGCGTCCACACCCCGCCCGACCATGTACCAGGCGATCTGCAGGCTGTAATGGGTGACGATCTGGGCGGATTTCGTTCCATAGGGGACCCGCGCGGTGTCGCCAAAGTACCGGATATCGGCGCCGGGAAGCACCTTCCGGACTTCCCGAAAGACGGTGAGCCCGCCAATGCCGCTGTCGAAAATCCCGAGTTTGATCAATTAAACGTCCTAAGAGATAAGTATAAGTGCTAAGTGTTTTAGGCAATTACTGGCAACGAATTTCCTGAGTACTTAGTACTCAATACTCCGTCCCACCGGCCCGCTATTCCCAGTCCCCCGCCAGAAGCTGGACCCTGCTCCCGAGGGGTCTGCTGATGTCCACATGCCCGGCCAGGGTGTCGTTTTCATCCCCTTCGATAAGGATCTGGACCTGCTCAACATCGCTAAAGTTCTCTGCAAGGGTATTGACCACCGAGTAGACGGCGAGGACTTCCGTCCAGGTGCCTCCCGGATGCTCATCCCTGACGGCAGAGTCGAGATCCACCCATACCGTGCCGTCCCGAAAGTAGACCGTCCTCACCTGTGTGGTAACGGGCAGGGTCCTCAGGCGGACTGAATCCTCCGGTCCGCGTACCAGCTCTTCCACGACCCTTCCGTAAAGGTCCTCACGATTCTCCCCGGTCACTTCCCTTCGCTCGATGGAGAGGCGGCGGCCGGTGCCATCGGCGAAATACAGATCTACTTCCCTGGTCTGGGGCAGAGCCCCTGGAGTCAGTGCCCCCTCCCCGGGGGCAGGAATCCCGGGAGGCCTGACCGCAGCC
>CBFDCL010000124.1:0-4808 GCA_965603295.1 uncultured bacterium
AGACGCCATTTTGTTGAAGGAATGGGCCAGGTTCCCGATTTCATCCCTGGATGTTGTTTTCACCTGAATGTCGAATTCACCCTTTGCGACTTCCTGGGTGGCATTAGACAGCTGTTCCAAAGGCCGGGCCATCCGGTGTGACCAGATGAGTCCGATCACAGCCGTTGAAAGGAGAAGCCCCAATGATACCCACAGAAGTTTGTTAAACAGATCACGGGCGCTCAGGAAGGCGGCAGCCTTCGGTTTCTGGACACCCGCAATAAGGTTGCCGGTCTCCACCCGTGTGAACCAGCCGATCATGTCGATCCCGTCGCTGGCGTACTCGAAAGTCTGCCCGATATTGGACCGTCCGGAACGCCACACTTCCTCCGGAATCCCCTCCACCGGGAGGTGGGAGGAAACCCGTTGAAGATTCCCATGGGCCAGGAGATTCCCGTCCTGGTCCAGCAGGAAAGATTCGAACATGGCCGAACGTCCCAGGATGGCGATGAGCCTGTTCATCCGGACCAGAGCCTCAAGGAGGATCGGCTGTTCTCCCCCTGTAAGGGAAAAGCCGGTGGCAACGGTTAAAAGAGGCAGATCTTCAGAAAAGGTGGAGTTCCTGATGTATGTCCCTTCTGTTTCAAGGATACCTCCGGGCAGGGGATGGTCTTTTCTGTAGTCATCCAGATCGGCTTTCGAGAGTCCGAACGTCTTCAGGATCTGATCGTCGAACACCGTTGTGGTTTCGGCATCCTTCTCATGAAAAGAAACGGAAACGACCTCGGGGAAATCCGTGAAGAGGTTCATAAGCATGCCGGTTTTTTCTTCTTTCGTTATCCTCTCATCGTATGCGACCCTGGCAAAAAGTTTGATCCGTTCAGCATAGTTTTCGAGGAGTGAGTCTGTCTCGCTGGCGATCTGGTCGGCGCCGACAGAGATCAGGTCGTGGATATACGTTGATTTATCGGCGTGGAAGAGGTTGGCCATCATAAAGGTGATAATGCTCACAACGGTTGTGATTCCCACAAGGAGGAGGACGAGGATTTTAAACCTTAAGGGGATAAATAGTCGCATGGCCATCACATTACCTGAATTATTCCCCTCGATCTAGAATTCGACGTTCAGCGTTCGGGAAAAATAGGCCACGTTGCCCACATGATCAACAGCCTCAATCACGAGAACGTTCCATCCCTGTTTCAACCTGAGGTTGTATTCGAACCGGCCCTGGTCGTCCACGGGCACGGGGATCCCGCTCACAAACAGCTCGGCATCGGGGTCGGTGGATCCGGTCAGGAAGAGTTCTTGCCCACTGATGGCCTCCTCGGAATACTGGACTTCCAGGGACGGGGGTTCCAGGTCCTGGATCAATTCGAAGCGGCGGGTGGGGCTTACCCCTCCCTCCTCACCCGTTTCGATGGCGTTCACGCGCCAGAAGTATTCCCCGGGTTTCAGATTACCGTGGGCAAAACGGGGCCGGCTTATAATTTCCTCGTAGATAATTTCTTCGAATTCCGGATCGCCGGCGAGGGAAAAACGATACCGCAGCCCATCTTTCGAAGTGCTCCAGGAAAAGGGCACTTTCGGGGAAAGGTTGCGGAAAAAGAAGGTTTGCCCGTCATCGGGCTCGAGAAGCTCGGGGGGTTGCGGCGGGGGGAGGAGGAAGATGGGCTGTTCGCCCGGCAGGACCTTGACGATCTGGTTGGCCCCGATCTCCAGGATCTGGTCTTGCACCTGAAGATCCGCTGTCCCCTGGAAAACGGTCAGGATGGAGGATTCGTCACGATTGACGGTCATTTTAAAGCTGGTCGGCTCTTCCTGCCTCGAAGGGGAGGGAAAGCTGGCAACGGCTCCCGGGGTGACCAGTTCAATGCTGTAGGATCCCCCTTCGGATTTTCTGAACTCCCCGCTGAAGCGGCCGTCGACGAGAACCGCAACGGTCCGGTCCTCATTGAGAAAAATATCCCGTTCAAGGCTTCTGATGACCACGAGGGAATTCTGTTCCATGTCCAGATAGTTCCGGTCACCGAAAGTCAGCCTGGCAGAACTTCGTTTGCCCGTCTGGACGGCATCGCGGTCATGCAGGATCATGCCCGGTGTAGCGTCCGCCCAGGCGATCTGGGTCGAGCGCCGGGATTTCACGTGGTTGGCCATTCTGGAAAGGGTGGCGGTCCTGGAAGCGGAACCCAGCAGATCCTGCTCACGGTTCCTCGCTTCAACCTTCATCCGTCGGTCCTGGTGTGCCGCCCCGGAAGCCGACAGGGACTCCTCCCCGATCCCTCTGATCATTCCGAAAAAGCCCTGACCGTAAGGGAAAAACAGGTTGAGGAGCACGAGGATCGTCAGAAATGAGGCAAGGACGAGTGCCAGCACCAGCACCGTTTCGAGATGCCATTTCCAAACGTTGCGAATAGAAGGTCCCATATTCAGATCGAGTCTGATATATTATCCTTTGCCCGCAAACTACATGAATGATTCATTTTTGCAAAGGGTCAGAATTTCGAAAAATATGCCAATAATACCCTTGAAGAAATCGGAAAAGGAAGGGTTTTTGCCTCGGAGTGTAAAAACAGGATGATCCGGGGGGAGGAGGCAAGGTGAAGGATTCGGCCAGCATCCTGATTGTGGACGATGAGGAGATCATCAGAAACCTGCTTGTCGAGCACCTGACCGACGAGGGTTTCGAGGTAGCGGCCGTTCCCAGCGGCGAAGAGGCCCTCAAGGTTTTCAGGGAAAATCAGGATTTACTTGTGATCACCGATATCAGGATGGGGGGGATGAGCGGCATTGAGCTCCTGGAAAAGATTAAGAAAATTGATCAGGAAGCTCTCGTGATCATCATCACAAGTCATGCCGCTCTCGATTCGGCGGTTGCTGCACTCAAGGTCGGGGCTTACGATTATATCTTCAAACCGTTCGAGGACCTTGAACAGATCACCAACGTGGTATCCAGAGCCATGGAGAAAGTCAGGTTGATCCGGGAAAACAAGGAGCTCATGAGGAACCTGGAGCAGCAAAATCTTGAGCTTGAACTGTCAAAGGAAATGTTCAGGGACCTGGCTGTCCGGGATGGGTTGACGGGTTTGTTTAATCACCGCCACTTCCAGGATCTTCTGGCTATGGAGCTTAACCGGGCGGGCAGGTATCAAAGACCCTTGTGCCTGGTCATGCTGGATGTGGACCATTTCAAGATCTACAACGACACCAACGGGCACCCGGAGGGTGATATCCTGTTAAAAGAGCTGGCGGAAATCCTTCGAGAGCGCCTTCGGGATGTGGACACCGTTGCCCGCTACGGCGGGGAGGAATTTATCATCCTGATCCCCGAAACCGACAGGGAAAAGGGCCGGATAGTCGCTGAGGAAATCCGGAGACTTGTTGAAAACTTTCGGTTCACAGGGGGGGAATCCCAACCCCTGGGGAGGGTGACCATCAGCCTCGGCGTCGCAGAGTTCCCCGGTGATGGTACAGACGGTACATCCCTCGTAAAAAAAGCCGATGAGGCCCTCTACAGAGCGAAAAACGCCGGAAGAAATCTGGTGGTCTGTTCGTCGGAATGAAGGGATTGAAGGGTTAATGGTGAGCAGTGAAGGGAGAGGGAAAACCTGTTACAAAGACCAAGTATTAAGATGAAGTTAAGCCACTTGATATTTTTCCCTCTGCGTTTCTTCACCTACTCTGCGTTTTGAATTGCCGCCTTTACAGGAACCGCTTTTTCTCCTCCAGGGGTGGCAACAATGTCTAGTTTTAACGCAATTTTTTCATACTTTTGCCAAAATGATACCATCCACAGGTTTTCTGTTAAAAAAACCCTTTAATTTTCGTATGTTATACTTCTGTCACATTTGTCGTTTCGGCATGACGATTGCAGACATTTTTAACAACAGTTGTGACGTATAAAATACCTGCTGAGGGCAGATCCAGAGTGGGAATACGTTGACCTGAGTGCTGCCCGTTCAACATGCGGGTAGAAAAGGATTCTCCGGCTATGATGGTGAAACAAGGGTTAATTTCAGCAGACGCTTTCGCGCCGGACAAAAGGTTGCGATGGTTATGGGCCTTTTTCACGGTTCTGGTTTTCTTTACCTTTTTGCCCAAAGCCCATGCCGCAGCACCTCCTGGAGAATGGTGGAACGCCAATTACGGGCTCAGCAAGAAAATCACGATCACAGCCGGCTCGGCCAATGTACCCAGTGGCTACTCGGTCTCTTTCAACGAGGACACCGCTGCCCTGATCACTGATGGCTACCTTCGCCCGGACGGCAACGACTGGCGTATTGTCTACTGGAACGGCTCCTCCTGGGTCGAACTTGCCCGGTGGGTGGACGACATAATCGGTGATGGGTGGAACAGTGCGAACACCATAACCTGGTTCGAAACCCAGGCAGCAATCACGGCCTCCTCATCCGACGACAACTACTATGTCTACTATGGATACGCAGGCGAATCCCAGACCGCGCCGGCGTCCATGTCAGACTCGATGGGTGCCGATGCTGCTTCCAATGTCTTTTGGTACGCCGATGATTTTGAGGAGCACACCGCTGGCACAGACCCGGATGGATGGACGGACCAGGGAGCGGAAGATTTCAAGGTAATGCTCCATGGTTCTGAGAAGTGGTTGCAGGCACAGACATCAAACGACTGGAGAGATGGTTCAACGGCATCCGGCATGGCAAATGTTGGTGACGCGGTGTGGAGCGCAAAAATTTATTACCATCAGGCTGGTACGAATAGTTGGGGTGGAATCGGTGTTCATATCGGTAATGGAGGTGTTGGTCGCACGATCCTGGTCCGTGATGGGGCTTATCATCACGAAGATGAAACGTTCA
>CBFDCL010000125.1:0-4800 GCA_965603295.1 uncultured bacterium
GTGGCAGAGTTCTTGCTGATTTGCCAATCAGGGTAAAAACATCGGGTCAATATTCGGGACTCATCCCCCTGATGGGGGTTTTGATTTTGGCATCGTGACTCTTTCAGGTTAACGGGGCGCGACCGGAAGCGTTCATGCCCACCCTTTGGAGGTCGATATGGAAAAAGCACGGAAGATACTGGTAACAGGAGGGGCGGGCTGGGTTGGCCTTGATTGGACCCCTTACCTCCTGGACAAAGGCTACGAAGTCAGGGTCCTGGATGTCAACGTCAAGCCCCTGCGCCACATCGAAAGCGACAACCTGGTCCTGATCGAGAGCGGGGTTGAGGACCGGGAGGCGGTCCGCGCCGGGATGGAGGGTGTGGATGCCGTTGTTCACCTGGCCTGGTCCTTTTCAACGGATCCGCTAGAGACCGTGGAGACGGACCTTCGGGGACACATCTATGTTCTGGAAGAGGCGGTAAATCAGAAGGTGGCGCATCTCATTTACACGAGCACGGCAGTGGTATACGGAAAGCTCCAGTATTCCCCCATCGACGAAAATCATCCCCTTGTGGTGGAAGAGGCAAGAAAACCCCTTTACGGGATCGCCAAGCAGTTCACCGAAAAGACCTGCCTGATGTACATGAAACAGCATGGCCTGCCGGTGACGCTCATCCGGTTCTGGTGGGCGTACGGAAGGGAGATCGGCGGTCGGCATTTAAGGGAGATGCTCAAAACGGCAGCGGCGGGTGAGCCCCTGGAGGTCCCGGTGGGTTCCGGGGGAAGCTTCGTCAGCATGGAGGACATGTCCCAGGCCCTCGGGTTGTGCGTGTTTAACCCCGACGCTTTTGGAAAGACGTTTAATTTCGCCACGGCCTACATCACCTGGGAGGCCTTCGCCGAAATCGTCAGGGAGGTTACGGGTAATAAGTGCGAGATCAGGCGCATTCCCTGTGAGGAGTGGACGGGGAGCGCTTTCCTGGCCGATCCCTGGGAACTCGATATCACGCTGGCGAAAAAGGTGCTCGGTTACTCCCCGACGAGCATCGAGAAGGCGAAAAAGGATTTAAAAGCTGTCATTTCCAAGCGTTGGAAGGGGATGCAGGAGGACCAGGGTTAGTCTGGTTTGAGTGAATACCGATCGTGGGTTGCCTATTCCCCCTGGTTCGGTTTTCCTGATGTCAGGCGGGAAGGCAGGGTCCATCGCGGGTCCGGGAGTCTGTCCTGGAAATAGGCGTCCAAAATTTCCAGTATTTCTCCCGATAACCAGGGAACGATCCGGACGCCATGTTCCCTGACATCCTCAGCAAGTTCTCTGCTGATCCCGCCGCAGATAAGGGTGTCAATTTTCAGCGTCTTAAGAAAACAGGCGCGCTGACAACCCTCAAGGCCCGACAGGTCCAGATCGGTTATCCGGGGTTGTTCCCCCGGGGATACCTCCACCATGAGAAGGTTCCTGCAAAAGTCGAAGGTCGGGGAGAGCCGCCCGTTAAATTCGGGAATGGCGAGCTTCATGAAATTAATGGAAAGCAAAAAGCTTTCCAATGGGAAGGAAAGGGCCTCAGGTGGTGAAAAGACTGATTTATCAGGAGGTTAGGTGGTCGAAAATATTGCCCGGTCCGTAGGAAATAGGTTCAAGTGATTGTATTTTACCATACCTGAAATCGTGTTGAATGCATTTTGCAATATTTAACCCCACGGATTTTGATTTTTCGGCACAAGCGAGAAGAAAAAAGACGGGTGACCGAAGATGAAGAATATCTCCAGACGGATTTTTCTTAAAATTGCGGTTTTCCTGACCGCTGTCGGAGCGGCTGGGAAATACTTCCTGGAACGGCAGTCCGAACCAAAACCTTTTGAGAGTGAACGAACCCCTCTGAATAAGACCCAGGGGATCCTGGCCGTCAGTGATGTAGACGCCCATTCCCAATGCAGGATGAAAATCCTTGTGGAAGGCGGGAAAGTTACTCAAGTGGAGGGTGACCCTGCAGATCCAGAGGGTAAAGGGCAGCTCACCCTGAGGGATGAACACATAAAGGAGATCCTCTATGCCCCCGATCGTCTGACCCATCCCATCCGGCGAAGAGGAGAACGGGGGGCAGGTAAATGGGAACGGATCTCCTGGGATGAGGCCTTGTCCGCCATCGCCATCGGGTTCCAGGATGTGAAGCGGGAATACGGCGCCGAGGCCATCGATTTTCACCATGGGCATTACCACAGCGGCGATGTTTTCGGCGTCTATCTGTCCCGGCTGGCAAACCTCATCGGGACACCGAATATTACCAACCCGAGCCATGTCTGCCACCTTCCGAGGGTGTTCCTTCAGTATCGATTTGATTTCGGGGCGGTATTCCAACCCGATCTTCCCCACACGCGGTGCCTTATCCTTTGGGGTGGGAACCCCGCTGCCACCAACAGGCCCCAGGAAATCGCAGTCAGGGAGGCCAGAGCCCGTGGTGCGAAGATGGTCGTGGTCGATCCCCGGGCCACCTCCTACGCCAGGGAAGCTGACATCCATGCCCAGCTCCGCCCGGGTACCGACGGTGCCCTGGCCCTTTCCATGTTGAACGTGATTGTCGACGAACAACTCTACGACAAGAATTTCGTTGAGCAGTGGACATTGGGTTTCGACAGGCTCGCCGAGCATGTCAAGAAATACCCGCCGGAGGAAATGGAGAAGGTCACCTGGGTCCCGGCAAAAACCATCACAGAAATGGCCCTCTTGTATGCCGGGGCAAAGCCTGCGTGCATCAGTCCCCGCAACGCCCTGGATCAGCATACGAACGCCTCGTGTGCCATCCGCGCCATCGACGCCCTGATGGCGGTGACGGGGAACCTGGACATCCCCGGGGGGAATATCATGACGATTCCCGTATCCATGGGGTTCGAGGATCTGAAACTTTTTGACAGGCTGTCTCCCGAAGCCGCAAAGAAAAAGATCGGAGCGGAAAAATGCCTCATGTCCAGACTCTCGGAAGCCTGGCCCTCGGCCCACACGCCTTCCCTGTGGGAGGCGATACTCCACGGAAACCCCTATCCCGTTAAGGCCATGATGGTAATGGCAGCCAACCCCGCCCTCGCCTGTGCCAACGCCCGCCTTGTCGAAAAGGCCCTGAAGGAACTGGATTTCCTTGTGGTGGCCGACATTTTCATGAACCGGACGGCCGAGCTCGCGGATATCGTGCTTCCCGCCTGTACTTTCCTGGAGCAGACCCGGTTCGTGACCTACGACACCCACGCGGACCACGGATGGAACGTTTCTTCGCGACTTGCTCTCAGTCCGAAGGTGGTTGAGCCGCTGGGTGAATCCCGGTCGGACTGGCAGATCATCTGCGAACTTGGACGGAAAATGGGCTTTGACAAGTATTTCCCCTGGAAGACCAGGGAGGAAGCCATTGATGATGAGTTAAAACCCCTGGGCATTGACCACAAGGACCTCGCCGGTCATCCCGAAGGGTTCATAGTCCCCGTTCCGCCTTTTCTATACTCAAAGATCCGCGGCTTCTTCGGCAGCATCGTCCGCGGTTTCATGAAGATCGCAGTTTTCGGCAATTACCCGAACATGTTCAGGAAGTACGAGATGAAAGGGTTCATGACGCCCTCCAGGAAGGTCGAGCTCTATTCGGAAAGGTTGCAGGAATTGGGGTGCGATCCCCTGCCTGTTTACACGGAACCTGCCGAAAGCCCGGTATCGAAGCCGGAACTGGCGAAAGAGTACCCCCTGATCCTGATAGCTGGAACCAAGTTAGAGGCCTACACCCACTCAATGATGCGCAACATCCCCGGTCTTAACCGGTTTGCCCCCGAGAACCTGGTGGAGATCAACCCGGAAACGGCAACTGGACTCGGCGTCAAGGACGGTGACATTGTAAAGGTCTCTTCCTTGAGAGGGAGCATCCAGTGCAAGGCCAGAACAACGGAGACGATTGACCCAAGGGTCGTGCACCTTTACCACGGGTTTGAGGAAAGCAACTGCAACAACCTGACGGATCACGAACCGTGTGATCCAATTACCGGATCCGTGGGAATGAAATCATTGTTATGCAAAGTAACCAGCCTCCATCAATGAGGAAGGCTGGTTTCAAAAAGGTTGTTGCCCTTATGGGAATTGGAGGAGTCCTCTTCATCCTGTTGGGGTTCACCTGTTGCGCAAGCGCCGTCGCAGATGGGAATTCGGTTACCACTGGTCTAATCGTGGTGCCGTTCCCCATCTATTCGCCAGAGACGAAGACAGCCATTACCCTTACCGGCCTTTACCACTACGGCGATCCCACAGGACCGGCAGCGGCCCGGCCATCCATGATCGTGCTCTCCCTCGCTTATTCGGAGCTGGACCAGGCCCGGATCGGCCTGAACCCGGAACTGTACCTCAAGGGAGGAAAATGGCTTCTCGAGGGTGAATTGGCCTATGAGGACTGGCCGGACAAGTTCTGGGGGGTTGGGAGCGACAGCAGCGAAGCGGATGAAGAGAAGTTCGGTTCACGCAACAGGATCGGCAGAACCAGCCTGAAACGCCGGTTCGGATCGATGTGGTGGCTCGGGTTACTTTACGACCATTCGGGCTACAACATGACCCAGTTGGAAACAGGGGGTCAGTTGGAAACCGGGACAGTCCCCGGAAGCGATGGAGGGGAGGTCTCGGGTATCGGTGCGGTTGTCATGCGGGACACCCGCGACGACATCTATTGTCCGCGCTCCGGCAGCCTGATGGAAGTCTCGGCCAGCCGTTTCGATGATGTCCTCGGCAGCGACTTTGACTTTCATCGTTATATGTTCGATGCGCGCCGTTTCATCGAAACAGGCGGTGGCAAGGTACTG
>CBFDCL010000126.1:0-4496 GCA_965603295.1 uncultured bacterium
TTGACAACCTTTCCCAAGCTCCCCTATAGTCGATGCTGGTCCCTCCTTTTCTGAAAGAACCGAGACGGCCGGAGGGGAAAAAACAGTCCAGAGTCCAGAGTCCAGAGTCCAACGGGAAAAATCCGTGGATACCAAAGGAGAGACCATGCCCAAGCTCGCGGACGTGCGCAAGGTCATGATCATTGGATCAGGGCCGATCATCATTGGACAGGCGTGTGAATTCGACTATTCCGGGACCCAGGCCTGTAAGGCTCTGAAGGCTCTCGGGTACGAGATCGTTTTGGTCAATTCCAACCCTGCCACCATCATGACCGATCCCGGTACGGCCGACGCGACCTACATCGAACCCCTCACCTTCGAACGGATGAGGGAGATCATCGAGATCGAGAAACCCGATGCCCTTCTCCCAAACCTGGGGGGGCAGTCGGGCCTGAACCTGTCCTCCGAACTGGCGCGAAAGGGGGTCCTGGAGGAAAACGGGGTCAGGGTGATCGGCGTCAGTGTGGATGCTATTGAACGGGGCGAGGACAGGCTGGCTTTCAAGGATACGATGCAGCGCCTGGGCATTGACCTGCCTCGAAGTGAGATCGCCCACAGTGTCGAAGAAGCGGAGCAGTTCGCCTCGGAGCTGGGATATCCCGTTGTTTTGCGTCCGGCTTACACCATGGGAGGAACGGGCGGGGGGCTGGTCTATAATCGGGAGGAACTGGAAATCATCGCCTCCAGAGGCCTCTCCGCGAGCCTTGTGGGGCAGGTTCTGGTAGAAGAGTCGGTCCTGGGGTGGGAGGAACTGGAACTCGAGGTCGTCCGGGATGCCAAAAACCAGATCATCACAGTCTGTTTCATCGAGAATGTGGATGCCATGGGCGTCCACACGGGCGACTCCTTCTGCACCGCCCCGATGCTCACCATCGATCCCGGCCTTCAGGCAAAACTGCAGGATTATTCCTACCGTATCGTGGAGGCTATCGAGGTCATTGGCGGAACCAATATCCAGTTTGCCCATGACCCGGAGACGGGGCGCGTGGTGGTTATCGAGATCAACCCCCGGACATCCCGGTCGTCGGCGCTGGCTTCAAAGGCCACCGGTTTTCCCATTGCACTCATTTCATCCAAACTGGCCGGCGGGCTGACACTGGACGATCTGCCTTACTGGAAGGGCGGTACCCTCGATCAGTATGCTCCGTGGGGAGAATACGTTGTCGTCAAGTTCGCAAGGTGGGCTTTCGAGAAGTTCCGGGATGTTCCGGACAAACTGGGAACGCAGATGAGGGCCGTTGGAGAGGCCATGAGCATCGCCCGAAATTACAAAGAGGCGTTCCTCAAGTCCATCCGTTCCCTTGAGATCGGGCGTTTCGGCCTTGGTTTCGCGAAAGATTTTCACAGCAAGACACTGGAAGAACTCATGGAGCTTCTCGCGGAGCCCTCGAGCGAGCGACAGTTCGTCATGTACGAGGTTCTTCGGAAAGGGGCTTCGGTCCAGGACCTTTTCGACAGGACCCATATCAAACCCTGGTTCATTGAGCAAATGAAGGAACTGGTTGAGCTCGAGGAAAAGATGCTTTTGCACAAGGGGGATATGCTGCCCGACGACATGCTGGTAAGAGCTAAGAAGGACGGTTTCGCCGACCGTTATATCGCCCAGCTTCTCGGTATCCCGGAACCGGATATCCGGGAAAGAAGGAAGACCCTCGGTCTCGTACCGGGTTATCAGGCTCTTCCCGTGAGCGGTGTCGACGGGGCGGCCTACTATTACTCGACCTACAACGCGCCGGACGCGGTCCCCATAAGTGACCGCCGGAAGATCATGGTCCTGGGCGGTGGGCCCAACCGCATCGGGCAGGGGATCGAGTTCGATTACTGCTGCGTTCATGCCGCCTTCGCCATCAGGGAGGAAGGGTACGAGTCCATCATGGTCAACTGTAATCCGGAAACTGTCTCCACGGATTACGATACCTCCGATAAACTTTATTTTGAACCTCTCACCGTAGAGGATGTTCTGGCCATCTATGAGAAGGAGAAACCGGGGGGGGTCATCGTCCAGTTCGGCGGCCAGACCCCGCTGAACATTGCCGGGGAACTGCTCCAAGCCGGGCTCCCCGTGATAGGAACCTCTCCCGATGTCATCGATCTCGCCGAGGACAGGGACCGCTTCCGCCGGATGATGAGCAAGATTGGTATCCCCATGCCGGAATCCGGCATGGCCAGCGACCTCGAACAGGCCCTCGAAATAGCCTCCAGGATAGGCTACCCCCTCATGGTACGGCCCTCTTACGTCCTTGGAGGGCGAGCAATGGAGATCGTACGCGATGAGAGCATGCTGTGCCGATATGTTCAGGAAGCCGTGGACGTCACACCGGATCGGCCCATCCTGATCGACAAATTCTTGGAAGACGCCATCGAGGCGGAGGCGGACGCCATCTCCGACGGATCCGACGCTTTCGTGCCGGCTGTTATGGAACACATCGAACTGGCCGGTGTCCACTCCGGGGATTCCGCCTGTGTCATACCGCCTGTGAGCATCCCGCAAAAGCACATCGAGAGCATTGTCAAGTATACCCGCATGATCGCCATGGAAATGGGCGTCGTTGGCCTGATGAACATACAGTACGCCATCGCGTCCGACGTGGTTTACGTCCTGGAAGCGAACCCGAGGGCGTCAAGGACCGTGCCCCTGGTTTCCAAGGTGTGCAACATCCCCATGGCGAAAATAGCCACAAAGATCATGCTCGGGAAAAAGCTTGCGGACATGGACCTTGTCCACCACCATATCCCTCACTTCGGGGTCAAGGAGTCGGTTTTCCCCTTCAACATGTTCCCGGAGGAGGATCCGGTTCTCGGACCCGAGATGAGGTCCACCGGTGAGGTGCTGGGCATGGCTCCGTCTTTCGGCTTGGCGTTTTTCAAGGCCCAGGAGGCCGTGGGTCCGTCGCTTCCCCTCGAGGGGACGGTCCTCCTTACCGTGACGGATCGGGATAAAGAGGCCGCTGTCGAAGTGGCACGAAAGTTCTCGGAACTGGGTTTTAACCTTCTTTCCACGGAGGGAACACACCGGACCCTGGATGAACAGGGGATAAAAAGCGGGATCGTCAAAAAGTACCATGAGGGAAGGCCCAACATCGTGGATGCCGTCAAGAACCAGGAAATCAATCTGGTGATCAACACGCCCAGCGGCCGAATGAGCACCCATGACGATTCCTACATCCGAAAAGCCGCAATCAAACACCGGGTTCCCTATATCACGACGATCACCGCGGCCATGGCCGCGGTTCGGGGGATCGCGGAACAGAAGAAAAAGAGAAGCGGCGTAAAGTCACTGCAGGCGTATCACGGGGATATCAAGTAAAGCAGAATTCAGGAGCCAGGTTTTTCGGGGGTTGTGGAAAGGAGCGCATAATGGAACCTGTCCGGATCATGCCGTGCCTCGACATGAAAGAAGGAAGAGTTGTCAAGGGAGTCAATTTTGTCAACCTCCGTGATGCCGGGAATCCGGTGGAAAACGCCGCATTCTACCAGGAAGAGGGGGCCGATGAACTGGCGATGCTGGATATTGCCGCCACCCTGGAAAACCGGAAAACACGGCTCGAATGGGTGAGATCCGTGGCAGCTGTCATCGATATCCCCCTCACGGTAGGCGGGGGCATCGGCAGCCTCGAGGATATTGAGATGACCCTCGATGCCGGGGCCGACAACGTGTCCATGAACAGCGCCGCAGTTAAAGAACCCGACCTGGTCAATAAAGCCTCGGAACGGTTCGGCAGTGAGCGCATCACGGTAGCCATTGACGGGAAACGAAACACAGACATGCCTTCAGGTTTCGAGGTGGTGGTGGCCGGGGGGACGAAGGGCTCCGGAAAAGATTGCAGGGAGTGGGCCCGGTTGTGTTCCGATCTGGGCGCGGGCGTGCTTCTTCCCACCAGCATGGATGGCGATGGGACACTGGCGGGGTATGACCTCGAATTTACCAGGATGGTTTCGGATGCCGTGGACCTGCCGATCATCGCTTCCGGTGGCGCCGGAGAACTGGAACACTTTTACCAGGGAGTGACTGAAGGGGGTGCTCAGGTCCTCCTGGCGGCCTCGGTGTTCCACTTCCGAACGTTCACCATCAGGCAGGTAAAAACGTATCTGGAAGGAAAAGGGCTTCCGGTGATTAGTAATCAGTGATTAGTGACTGGTAATTGGTGATTGGTTTGAATCCAGGATCCAATATCCAAGGTCCAAGGTTCAAACTGGATTCAAAACTCAAGATTCAATACAGAGCACGGAACGCTAAGAACCAATCACTGACCACCGATCACAGATCTCAACTTTATACTTCCAAACTGCTTTTCCTCTGAACATTGAACCCTGAACTCTGAACTTTTTTCCACGTTAAACGATAAACGAAAGTGTTGGCCGCAGCCCGCAACTTCAAACTTCAAACTTCAAAAAAAAGGACAGTCCAGCGTCTAACGTCCAACGGGGAAAGCAATTTTACATAAGAGTACCGGCGC
>CBFDCL010000127.1:0-4482 GCA_965603295.1 uncultured bacterium
AGTTGCGGTTTTTACATCAGTGCACTCGTGCACCGGTGCACATGTGCACTTTACCCATTCTGAGGTCTGAGATTGTTCACCGATCACCGGCTTTTTTTTGAATTTTATTTTATGGTAACCTTTCGAAACTGTGTTGAAGATCAAAGGCCAACCTTGGGAGCAGGGAGGAAGATATGAAGAGTTATCGGAAGGAGCTCTGGTTTGACGTACCCACCCGCAGAGCTTTCATTCACATTACCTCTCACGTTCAGGAGTGTCTTGACGAAAGCGGCGTTCAGGAAGGGTTTGTACTCGTTAATGCGATGCACATTACCGCCTCGGTTTTTATTAACGATAACGAGTCGGGGCTCCACGAGGATTACGAGAAGTGGCTGGAAAAGCTCGCCCCCCATGAACCCATCAACCACTACCGGCACAACCTCACCGGAGAGGACAACGGTGATGCCCATCTCAAGAGGCAGGTCATGGGACGCGAAGTGGTCGTTGCTGTTACAGAGGGGCAGTTGGACTTTGGGCCATGGGAAAGGATCTTCTACGGAGAATTCGATGGCAGGAGAAGAAAGAGAGTACTGGTGAAAATTATAGGAGAATAACGGTTAAGAAGTTTGAGAGTTTGAGAGTTTGAAAGTTTGAAAGTTGCTACCCACATTCAACAATAAACGTTAAACATGCGAATTCCCGTTTGAAGTTTGAAGTATAAGGTTTGAAGTTGAGATCCGTGATTAGTGATTCGTGATTGGGTAGGAGCAAATTAAAATTTAACCAGAAATCCAGGATCCAAAACCCGAGATCTAAGGGTCATCCCGAAACTTCAAACCCTCAAACTTTCAAACTCTCAAACTCTCAAACTCTCAAACTCTACCTTCCCCCCCCTTGACATCCCAAGGATGTGTGGCATATTACGGTTTCACGTTGGTTCATATGAGCAATTGTTCAAATGTTTGGAGGCTGTCATGGGGTCACCCAAAAAACAAAACTCCCCCGGGAAGATGCCCAACAGGGAGAATCCGAACGCCCTTCTATATGACCTGGCTGAAACCTTCCGTGTTCTCGGAGATCTCACCAGGGTGCGCATCCTGACGACTCTTGAGAGGCACGAGATGTGCGTCCGGGATCTGGCCGAGAGCCTGGAGATGTCCGATTCCGCCGTTTCCCATCAGCTTCGGATCCTCCGAAACAGCCGCCTGGTGAAGTTCCGCAAGGAAGGGAAAAATGTCCTTTACTCCATCAGTGATGCCCATGTCGGTACCATCTTTCGAGAGGGGTTGGAACATGTGGAGGCCCTGTGAAGCCTGACCCCCCCATCGAAGGTTCCGGCTGCCGCCCCCGACAGAGGAAACGTTGGGGTTTGCGGGGATTCTTCCCGGGGCCGCACCGTCACCGTGGTGGACGCCGGGATCCCTGGGAACGGAAGGAACCCATCCGCAAGATCCTCATGGTGGGAAATCCAAACGTCGGAAAAAGTGCCCTGTTTAACCGGCTCACGGGGAGTTATGTCATCGTGTCCAATTATCCCGGGACGACAGTGGCCGTTTCCAGCGGAAAGATGAGGCACGAGGGGGTAGAATATTCTGTGGTGGATACCCCTGGCATGTACACTCTCTTTCCTATCACGGAGGAGGAAAGGGTCGCCCGGCGGATGCTGATGGAGGACAAGCACGACGTGATCCTTCATGTCGTCGATGCCAAAAACCTTCCGAGGATGCTTCCGTTTACTGTTCAGCTCATCGAGGCCGGGTTGCCCGTTATTCTTGTCCTGAATATCATGGACGAGGCCCGAAAAACCGGTTTGACCATCGATAATGAAGCCCTCGAGGAAAAACTGGGTATCCCGGTGATTCCCACGGTCAGCATCTTCGGGGAGGGGATCCGGAAGCTCAAGGAAACCATCTCTTCCTATCCCCACCCGAAGAGAAGACTCAACGTCGATTACGGTCTCTGGGTCGAAAGAGCCATGAGAGAGATCACCCAACACATGCCGGAGACCTCTTTTTCGAGGAGGGGAATGGCTCTTCTTGCCCTTCAGGAGGACAAGGATGTCCTGAACCTCATCTCCACCGGCGGTTCGGGCAAGGCCCAGGAGGTTTTCGGAGTCTTAAACAATCTGAAAAAACGGCTCAGACACCCCGTCGGCTATTACCTGACCATGGGGCGGCAAAGAAGGAGTGAGAGGCTCCTGTCCGGCCTGATCACCGATCATGGATCTTCCGGGAAAAGTTACACCCAGATTCTTGAAAGGTTCCTTCTCAACCCCCTGACGGGGATCCCGATTTTTCTGTTAGTGCTCTATTTCGGGTTTTACAAGTTTGTCGGCGGATTCGGTGCTGGGACGGTAGTGGATTTTCTCGAGGGACACCTTTTTGAGGATTATTTCGTGCCGTTCGTCAACGGCCAGGCGGAAAGATGGATCCCATGGCCGATAATCCGTGATCTCGTTGCGATGGATTACGGGGTCCTGACACTGGGGGTCCGTTATGCCGTTGCCATCGTTATGCCTATCGTGGGGACGTTCTTCCTGGTCTTTTCCGTGGTGGAGGACAGTGGGTATCTGCCGAGGTTCGCTCTTCTCATCGATCGTCTTTTCAAAAAAATCGGTCTTTCCGGACGCGCGGTGATCCCCCTGACCCTGGGGTTCGGCTGCGGCACCATGGCCACCATGGTCACACGCACGTTAGAGTCCGTTCGGGAAAGAGTCATCACGACCATCCTGCTTGCCCTGGCGATCCCCTGCTCAGCCCAACTGGGGGTAATCTTCGGCCTGGCGGCTGGCTCACCGGGCGTGATCGTAACCTGGATCGTTACGGTGTTCCTCGTCTTCCTTCTGGTGGGATTCCTCATCGCCCGGATCATTCCCGGAGAGACCCCTGATTTTTTCATGGAGCTCCCCCCCCTGAGGCTGCCCAGGCTGGCCAATGTCTGGGTCAAGACCTCAAGCCGGATGCGGTGGTATTTCATGGAGATCCTGCCCCTGTTCCTGCTGGCTTCCGTGATTATCTGGCTCGGAAACATTACCGGCCTGTTTGACAGCGCCCTTAAGCTTCTCGGTTATCCCAGCCGGTGGATCGGACTGCCGGAGGAGACAGCGCAGGCTTTCCTGTACGGTTTTTTCCGAAGGGATTACGGTGTGGCCGGGCTGTATGACATCCATCGGGGGGTGGTACTGACGGGAAACCAGCTGGCGGTTGCCACGATCACCCTGACCCTCTTTTTGCCCTGCGTGGCACAGTTTCTGGTCATGGTCAAGGAGAGGGGTTGGCGCATGGCCGTCTCTGTGGCCTGCTTCGTGTTCCCCTTCGCCTTTGTTGTTGGGGGAGTCGTAAATTTTGTGCTCAACGCTCTGGGAATCAACCTTTAAACTTAGAGTGTCCAGGATCCAAGATCCAAGAAAGGATCTGGTAGAACATGATATCATTATTAATAAGGATCTTTGTTGTAACTGGTTCTCAAGATTATTTCCTGGATTTTGGGTCTAAGATTTTGGATTCATTTTTTAAGGAGATCCACAATGGTTGAACTGAGCTGTTTCGCGGAAGAAGTCCTGGACGAGGTCCTGGAAATCCTCTGGACGAAGCTCGAGAGCGGTGGACATGAGTCCGTGCCCAGTGAGGAGATCATCGTGGGATCAGGCCCGGTTCACGAGGAAGCCCTTTCCATCCTGGAAAATGACGGCCTCGTCCTGGTGAAAGACGGCAGCGTTCAGCTCACAGACCTTGGCTTCGAGGAGGCAAGGCACACCATTCGGCGCCATCGATTGAGTGAGCGGATGTTTTTCGATCTCTTTGATATCTCAGAGGACCAGATGGAAGAGGTTGCGTGCCGTTTTGAGCATCTTCTCATCAAGCCGGAACTGGAGGAGAAGATTTGCGAACTGTTGGGGCACCCGAGGTCCTGTCCCCACGGAAGGATTATCCCCATGGGGGAATGCTGCGACAGGGCCGAGACCCAGGTGGACCAGACAGTGGTTTCCATGAGCGATCTCAGGCAGGGGGAAGAGGGTGTCATCGCCTATGTCCAGACCGGGGATTCCGACAAGCTGAAGAAGCTCATGGCCATGGGGATCCTTCCCGGGGAACCGGTCACTCTGGAGCGCCGCTTCCCTTCCTTCGTCTTCAGCGTGGGACGCAGCCGGTTCGCGGTGGATGAGGGGATGGCGGAAGCGATCTTTGTGCGGCGAAATCTTCAGGGCCCCTTTGACTCTTCGGAGCTAGGTTATGGCAAGTCTGGAACCCCATCGAAAAAACCGGGTTGGGAAGGGCGTCCGGGAAGGAAACACGAGAAGGAAAAAACCAGTTGAGAATCAGGGATCGTGACTGGCTTAAAATTTGAAGTTTAACCTCTGTTTAACGTAAAAATTTTAACGTTTAACGTTTAACGTTTAATGTTTAACCCACCGTCGCTGAAGCTATGGTGGGCAGGCGTTTAACGTGGGAAATCAGTGATCGGTGACTAGTGACTGGTGATCGGTAAATAATCTCAAATCTC
>CBFDCL010000128.1:0-4426 GCA_965603295.1 uncultured bacterium
TTTCTCTACACCCTGCACTTTGCACTCTGCACAGGGATGGATGATCCCAATTTGCTCTGACACCTGTATTCCGAAACAAGGATGTCTAAACGAATGAATATCCACGATCTGATCTCAAAATCACGGGACGGACAGACCCTTATTCACGATGACTTGACCTATTTACTCACGATTCCGGCCGAATCTCCGGAGTCATTTCTCGCAATGGCGGAAGCAAACCGGATTTCAAAGGAATTGACCGGTAACAAGGCTGAAGTGCACGCGCAAATGTCTCTGAATGTTGGACCGTGTCCCTGCAACTGTCTCTTCTGTGCTTTCGCCCAGAGCAACGGTGTTTTTTCGGAGGAAAAACGCCTGACGGCGGAAGAAGCTGTCACTTACGCACAACAGTTCGAAAGAGATGGAGCCAACGCTGTCTACATTATGACAACCGCCAGTTATCCCTTCGATCTTCTTTTGGAAATGTCCCGGGAAATCCGCAGAAACCTTGAGCCGGAGACCGTCCTCATTGCCAATGTCGGGGACCTGTCTGTCACCGATGCGAAGAAATTGAAAGAGGCCGGTTTCTCAGGTGTCTATCATGCTACGCGCCTTCGTGAAGGGATCGATTCGGGTCTCTCCCCGGAAAACAGAAGAAAGAGCATAGGCAACTTTCAGGAGGCAGGGCTTCTCGTAGGAACGTGCGTTGAGCCGGTCGGTCCCGAGCACACTCCCGCGGAGCTGGCCGACATGATCCTCTTAACAGGTTCCTTCAATCCTTCGTACAGCGGAGCAGCGAGACGGATACCGATTCCGGGTACAGCGATGGCCGAACGCGGCACAATCAGCGAACTGCGCATGGCTCAGATTGTGGCTGTCACGCGCCTGGGAATGCCGCGGACGGCCCTCGGCCACTGCACACACGAGCCTTGCACACTCGGCGGGCTGGCTGGAGCCAACCTCTTCTGGGCCGAAGTCGGTGCCAATCCGCGGGACGTGAAGGCGAAAACCGAAGAGGGCCGAGGTGAGACAGTGGCAGCGTGCCGCACGATCTTCAGCGAATGCGGGTGGGGCACCTATCAGGGACGTTCCCGGTATTACATGGGATCGGAGCGGGAAACCTAGCGTTCCAACAAGACCCTGTGGCCGTATCCCGGGCAGGCAAGCGGCTCTGACACCAGTATTCTCAAAACCTCTTATCTCATTAAACTAAATAACACCCCTCTCGTTTCCCTGTTCCCCATAAATCCTGTTATCCTTCCCCCATGTCCCATGAAGGCCAACTCATCGAAAAGGTTGTTTCAGGCGATGCCCAGGCCGCCGATGAGTTCGTGCGCCTTTACATGAACTACCTTTATTCGATCCTTACCAGAGGGATGGGGCTGGACAGGGATTTGGCAAATGAGATTTTCAATCAGCTTTTCGTTCACCTCTGGGAGGATGATTACCGGCGGCTCAGGCAGTGGACCGGACGGGGTTCACTCAAGTCCTATCTGGCGGTGGTTCTGAAACGGCA
Source organism: uncultured bacterium (assembly GCA_965603295.1). Lineage (GTDB taxonomy): Bacteria > BMS3Abin14 > BMS3Abin14 > BMS3Abin14 > BMS3Abin14 > JAFGWO01. Next base: position 1,496 of record CBFDCL010000128.1, read on the forward strand.
GGCCGTTGATATTCTTCGAAAAAAAGATCCCTTTGGAAACAAGGGAGAAGATGACCCTCCCAATGAAGGCCCGGGTCCTGACCGGTTAGCGGAAATAGGTGAACTACGCGAATTAATTCGGGTTGCCATGCAGGAATTGCCCGAAACGGATCGTGCCGTGATCCAGATGGTGGACCTGCAAGGGCTAAAGTACAGGGAAGTTGCCCAACGGACCGGCATGACAGTGACAAATGTTGGGGTCACCCTCATGAGAGCGCGGGAACGACTGATGGCTTTTCTTCAGGTTAACGCTCCGGATCTTTTTCCCCCGGCTGGGCGGGTGAATGAATGATCCGGTAATAAATGTGCTTCTCAATGCGTCTGTTAATATGAGGATCAGTTATGGATAAGCAGGGACAACAGCACCTCACACAGGAAGAACTGCATGCCTGGAACGACGGTGAGCAGCGTGACCTGTGGATGAAAAAACATCTCGACACGTGCACGATGTGCAGGGAACGGTTAAAGGACCTGGCTCTGCTCACAGAGCTTGTGGGTGAGAAAACCAGGGGACCCGTGAAAGCTCACTTGCCGGCCGAGACCATGGCTGCCTATTTTGACAACTCCCTTGCAATGGATCAGCAGGAGGAGGTGAAGGAGCATCTTAACGAATGCGACGCCTGCCTGGACGAATACGTGACACTGAAAAAGGCACAGCAACTGGAAGTCCCGACTGCTCCACCGGAGGAAATGGTTCAGAAGGCGGTTCGGCAAATGAGCCAAGGACCCGGACGAGTGCCCCTTGGAGTCGTGTTGATGCGGAAGATAAAGGGGATTTTCGAAATGGATTTCACCCCATCCGTGCTGGTTCAGCGCTTCATGTGTGCAGAGATGCCTGATTTTGCGCCCGAATGTGCACCCAACTTGAAAATGCCTTTAATGAATTATGACAGAGAATCCTCCGATCTTTTTCTTGACGACGATGTTTCCGAAAACCCAGAGGAACTCAGCGATGAGGAACCGGCAACTCCTTTCGAGGTGCAGGCCGGCCCGGTTATCCTCGAAATCTTGCCCATGGGTGACGCGAAGGGCGGGTTCCTGGTGGTCACGGCCACGAATATCGATAGGGACGAACCCGAGGTCGGAATGCTCATATCCTTGTTTACGAAAGCCGATGTGTTTTTCAGGTCGAAGACGGATGCCGAGGGCATTGTTCGCATCCCCATCAGGGCCGGCCGATTCCGACTTGAGGTGTCCACCGATCGCCTATACGAACTGGACCTGGAACTTTCCTTCTGACATCCCCTGAAGTGACGATGTGGGGGTTGATCTTCCGTGTCCTGCTTTTTCTGCGCCCCTCGTCTCCCCCGGCAGGCTCGGGATCTTGCGCCCAGTTATTGTCCCTGCGTCCTCGCGTTCTTCCCTCTTCGCGTCTAATCCCGACTCCGCACCTGTGTGATCCCCCTTTTTTTGTTCCAGCTGTAATAAAAAATGGCTTCCCTGCGTCCTGGTAATCAGAGGCGGATTTTCAGGCCTCTTGATCGGACAAGGAGGAAGTCATGCGGATCATTCACGAAACCTTATCAAAGATCACCATCGGTCCTCGGACCACCCGCAGCAACATGACCATGTTCGCCCTCATGAATGGAGAAACAGTCGAGCCGGATTTCGTCACCCTGGACGAGGCGATGGCCGCCGGGACAGCCCTGGTCAATGAAATCTCCGAGGGCGGCAGCGTTCCGGAGCTTCGCTTCGTCAACAAGGGTGACAGGGCAGTGCTGCTTCTCGACGGCGAGGAACTGGTAGGGGCAAAGCAGAACCGTGCGCTGAACCTGACCATACTGATCCCGCCACAGACCACAATCACCATCCCCGTTTCCTGCGTTGAGCAGGGGCGATGGGGATATCGGGACAGAGACTTCACATCTTCGGACAAGGCCCAGTTTGCCGAGGGGCGGGCACGCAAAGCCATGTCGGTGAGTTGCTTCATGGCATCGGGCCATGGCAGACAATCGGACCAGTCCGACGTGTGGGAAGCCATCGATGAAAAGATTTCCCGGATGAATGTCGCTTCTCCCACTATGGCCATGGAAGATGTTTTCGAGAGTGCCCGGACGAGGCTGGACGAATATACGAAAGCTTTCAATGCCACGGAAGGACAGGTGGGGGCACTGTTTGTCATCAACGGACGGGTGTCTGGCATGGACCTGTTTGACAGCCATACGACCCTCGGAAAGCTGATGCCGAAACTGGTTCTCAGCCACGCTCTGGATGCCGTGGATCGATCTCAGCCGGCTTCTTCCACGATAACGGATAGGGTGGCCGAAGAGTTCCTGGGGACAGTGTCAATATCGGAGGTCAGCACCCACCCCGCCGTGGGCCTGGGTACCGACATCCGCTTTCAGAGCCAATTTGTTGCCGGAGGTGCCCTCACTCTGGACGATCGGGTTGTCCACCTGTGCGCTTTCCCCACCAGGATCCAGGAACGCGAGGATTCCGGATCCGGAGGGATGAGGAGCCCCAGCGGACGGGCGAGGAACTGGAGTTAGGAAAATTAAAGGAGAGGAGCCGCTTAGTGCGGCTCCTCTCCTTTAATTGATAGTGTTATCAGGGATGAGGAAAAGGGAATCCTGAATTGCAGACGGAACTTCCGGGGGGACCGGACCTCCTATCCTCAGGTTCGGAACTATTCAAAATTTCAGTTGATTTTTGTTGTTTTTCTTCGCCTGCCCTGCCTGTCCTTAGCCTGTCGAAGGAGTGGATTTTGGCCCCTGATTTTTCTCCGCGTCCCCGTGTCTTCGCGTCTCCACGTCTGTTTTTTCTTCTTCCAGCTTTTCCCCCAACCTCGTCAGATCCTCGATGATCGAGCGTCCCTCACGGCCGAGCCGCTCCCTTAAATCCGGGTTTTTCAGAAACAGGAAAAAGGTTCTGGCGCGGTACCAGATGTTCCCC
>CBFDCL010000129.1:0-4332 GCA_965603295.1 uncultured bacterium
GTGCTTCCCCAGGTAGCAAGGATCCTGATAGGTCACTTTCCTGTTGTAGTCCTTCTTGAAATGGAGTTTTCCTTGATCAACCAGGCCCGCAAAAAACTGGGTGTAGTGCATTATGTCGATCTTCCTGATCTCCTCAGGATAGTCCTTCAAGAAGGAGTTGAAATCATGGGGAGAGGTAGTCATGATCGTTTGAATCCCTGCTTTTTTCAACCGTTCCAGATTTTCCGCGGCCAGATCTTCGAAAAGCGCCCACTCCCCCATCACCAGGGCGGGATCGCCGGAGCACTTCTCTTTTTCCAGGATGCCGAAGGGAACGTCGACCTGTTTCAGGATCCCGGCAATGCTCCTGGCCACATTCTGTATCCTATCGTCGTAGGAGGGCGTGCATCCCACATAATACAGCACAGGAAGGCCGTCCCGGGCATGGTCCAGCCTTTTCAGATCCAGTCCTTCCGCCCAGGCCGTCCTTTTCGAAGGCTGCTTGCCATAGGGGTTCCCCAGGGTCTGCAGGGACTCCAGGGCCTTTTGCTGCCCCGGGATGGGATTGATCTCTTCTTCCATGAGGAGTTGCCTCCCCTTCTTGATGGCATCAACCAGGCTCACCCCCGCCATTAGCCTTTCACAGATGATTTCACAGCTTCTGCAGGTCGTGCAGCGCATCAGAATGTCCCTGAGTGCCTCGTCGATGTGGTTGAACTTGATCCCATAGTAAAGGGATTGGGTCATCCCGGAGGCCCCCTGGGTCACCCAACCGTCGGAGACCTCATAGACCGGACACTGGCTGAAGCAGAAACGACATTTGACGCATTTTGAAACAAAGCCCAGGATATCCTGTCTCAATTGCCCCCCTTTTTCTTCATGTTCTTCCATTTTGATGTCCACCTTCATCGAATGCAGATTTGATCTCCTATATTTTCGAAAACCAAGTCCCGGGGGAAACGGCAACCGCCCGGCTTCACTCGACCTAGAGGCCTTCGAGGATTCCCCGGCTGAGGATGTCCTTGGGGTCGAAAACCGCCTTGATCTGCCGTACAAGATCAAAGGCCCTTTCGCCGTAGCGTTCCTTGAAAAAACGGGTCCTCTTTCCGAATTGCAGCCACTCACCGCCGCAGGTTTCGAACCGCAGGTTCATCCTTCTTTCCACATCAAATTCCGCATCCACGACCTTTCTCTTTTTCTCGTTATCCCAGTCTCTCGGAATAATCAGGGTGGGATGAAAGGTTAATGCGCCGATATGACCCAGGAGATAATAGGGAAGCCCTTCGAAAACCGGGGCCTTTTCAACGTAATGCTCCAGTTCCTTGATACAATCCACGAGATTGGCCAGGGTGGTCACGATCTCGGGGCCGGAAAAGTGACCGTCATGTTTCTGCATAAGGGACGAGATGATCACCTCTCGCGCGGTCCAGATCTTCAGCCACTCGTTGATGTCCCTGATTTCTTCCGCCCTCACGGGATTTTCTTTTTTCATGACTTCCAGGAGGTGCTGGTTGTTTTCAGAGGCTGACGCTTTGGATAAGCCCAGTGAGGCAAAGAAGATGGAGCAGCCGGGCGGCACGGGCAGCCCCGCATGCTCGAAGCCGATGGTGGTGGTGGCCTGATCCATGAATTCCATGAACAGAGGGGCCGGGGCCTTTTCCCGGTACATCCTCACGACGGCCCTGGCAACGGATTCCGCATCATCGAAATAGGCAATGCCGAAGGCCCTTTCTCTCTCGGGAACCAGCCGCATCCGGATCCGGGTCACAATCCCCGTCAGTCCGTCATTTCCTACAAAAAACTTGGTCAAGTCGGTTCCGGCGGGTTTTCGCAGTCCCTTGGACCCGGTCTCCAGGATCTCCCCCGTGGGCAGGATCACTTCGAGACCCAGGACATAGTCCGCCGGTTTGCCGATACAGGCATCGATAATGTGGCCGCTGGTGTTCCCGGCCATCATACCCCCCATGGTGGCGACAAGTTTGCTTCCGGGATAGACGGGCAAAAAGAATCCCTGCTTCGCCAGGGCCATGTCCACGGCGTTCACGACCGCTCCCGGACCGCATTCGAAAAACCCCTGCTCGGGATCGATCTCGATAAAATCGATCCTGCTGGTACTCAATATAATGCCTTTACGGGGCGCTCTCGCCGAACCTGTAAGGCTTGTCCCCGACCCCCTCGGATAGACCGGAATATCCTCCTGATTCGCAAACTTGAATATCTCACTGACCTCCTTCGCGTCCCCGGGCTTGACCACCACATAGGGCAAAGGGGGTCTTTCAAGTTCCAGTTCATAGGGGAAGGCATCGATCGCATTATTGACCAGTTCGAAGAAATTCTCGGATATGTTCTTCTCGCCTACGATTTCTTTTATCTTTTCATAAGCATTGTTCGTCATCTTCACAGGCCTCTTGACTGATTGCTTAGTTTTCCAGAGAGATGGCCCTTTCAAGGCACCGCCAAGAACTCCGTTTCACCACACTAGGGTGGCGATTTCGGAGACGTCGGGCACATCCTCCAACTTTTCTACAATTTCGATAATCTTCCGTGCTTTTTTTTCGGATATGATGCCCGATGTCTGAGAAAGGAATTTCCCGATCACCTCCTCATGGGTCATGGGTACCTGGGGATCCCCCTTACAGTATTCGGTTCTCTTGGTGCAGACCGTGCCCGCCGTTGTTTTTACTTCCAGCAGGGTCACCGATTTCTCCGGTTCCTTTGTAAAGGCCTCCACAGCCTCCGGAAGGGTCTTGATCTTCACCTTCCCCATGAACCGATTGAGGTCTTCATCCGTGAAGCGCTCATCCACATACCAGGACGGGCCGATGGGATGACCCAGCGCGGCGTTGCCAAAGGCCCAGGGTACGCTCCAGTAGGCGTCCTCCGCCTTTGACGGGTCCGTGTTGTCGAAGGGGTACCCGGTCACTTTTTCGTGCGCATGGTAGGTGATGACCGCGATGTCGTCCGGTTTCAGGGCGTTCTCGGCCATGATCTTCAACAGGGATTCAATCCCTCCCTGGGCCCACCGGCAGGTCGGCCACGGCTTCAAGGCCATGGCGGAGCAGATCAGGAAATCCTCCCCCAGCCCTCGGGTATAGGTGTCCCAATCGTTGCTGTCAGAGATCGTGGTCCAGTAGGCAAAGGGTTCATCCAGGATTTCATGAAACCCTGTGTATCCCAGCTTGGCGAGGAGGGCCGCATTGACGCCCACAAAGTTGTGGAACTGATTGCCCAGCTTGGACATGGATCCGGGTACGAACAGGATGTTGTGAACATTCATGGTCGGGCTGTTGCCCAGGCCCATGCCGAAGGCATGCATCCCTTCGTCTCGGTTGAGCCCGAGCAGCTTGACGGCCGCAATCAGGGGGCCGCAGCCCTGCCAGCTGGAATTCCACACCTCTCTGCGATATCCGGGCGAAGGAAAGGTGGCGTCGATGATTCGCCCTGTCACATCGTAGGCCGTGCATACGGCTGTCAAGACATCCTTGCCGCTCAGCCTGTCTTTCTCCCCGAAGGCAAGGGCCGTCATGACCATCCCTGAAGCAGGATGGCCCCGATTCTTGTAGGTCTCCATCAACTCCAACCCCATGCAGAGCTGGGTATTCACGCCCGATGCAATACCCACCGGCACCTTGGCGCCGTCCGAAAACAGCGTAGCCTCGGGACTTCCCCCGAGCAGTTTTCCCCAATCGATAACGATCTTGCCGGAGCGCAGGGCCGTTCCGCCTAGGGCATTGCCGATTTCATCCAGGATGAGTTCTTTGGTTTTGGTGACAGATTTCCCGGGCATATCCCCAAAACGTGCCTTGATAATATAATCCGTTAGTTTTTTTGTTATGCTCATAACTTTCCTTTCATCGATGCAGCCTTTATCTGTGGTAAAAACCCTCGAGACAAGCGGTTTCAAACCTTCGCGCCGATTCAACAAAGACCCGAAACCTTATTTCATCAGTGTCATTTCCCCATAAGATCGGGCAAAAAGGTCGCAATCTGGGGGAATAAAATCACCAGGATGATGCACAGGATCATCATGCACAAAAACGGCAGGATCCCCCGAAATATAGTGAACAAAGGGACATCCTTCGCCACCCCGTGGATCACATAGACGTTGAGCCCCACAGGCGGGGTAATCACCCCCATCTCCGAAACCAGGACCATGATGACCCCGAACCAGATGGGATCGAAACCCAGTTTCAGGATAACGGGATAAAAGATGGGCACCGTCAGGATCACCATGGCCAGGGTGTCCATGATACATCCGAGCATGAGGTAGACGACCAGGATAACAATGAGAATGACATAGGGTGACACCGGCAGGGTGCTCACAAAGGTGGCCAGTTCGTAAGGCAACCTGCT
>CBFDCL010000130.1:0-4328 GCA_965603295.1 uncultured bacterium
TCCGAAGGTCTCGGCCCGCTGCCTGGATGAGACCGGTTTCGCCTTCCTCTTTGCCCCGTTGTACCATCCGGCCATGAAGGCTGTGGTCCCCGTTCGCCGGGAGATGGGTATCAGAACGATATTTAATATCCTGGGACCATTGTGCAACCCGGCCGGTGTCAGGCGTCAGTTGATCGGTGTTTACAGCCAGAACCTGGTCCAGGTGATCGCCGCGGTCCTGAAACGCCTTGGCTGTGAAAAAGCCATGGTTGTCGCCTCAGAGGACGGGCTGGACGAGATCTCGGTGTGCGCTCCAACAACCGCAGCCATTCTATCGGAAGATGGAAAAATCGAGATAACAAGCATCGAACCTTCTGCTCTGGGGCTGAATATTCACAAACCCGAAGCAGTCAGAGGCGGTGATCCTCAGGAAAATGCCGCCATGTCGATGAAAGTTTTAAACGGCGCAAAAGGACCCGTCAGGGATGCGGTTCTCCTCAACGCCGGTGCCTCTCTGACAGTGGCCGGTCTGGCGTCGGATTTAAGGGAGGGCATGGTCCTTTCCGGGAAGGTCCTGGATTCAGGAAAAGCCTTAGATGTCCTGCGGAAGGTTAAGTCCATCACGAACGAGGTTCAGCAGTGAGTGCTGGTTTTCTCATTTCTGCGGCTCGCGCGGCCATCGGGAACGTAAAGGAGTGGACCCTCAGGTACGGCAGCCCGGTATCCTCGGACATGTGGCCAGGCAGGCCTTTTCTGCAGGATGACTCAGGCGGCTGCGGAATAATAGCCGAGGTAAAGATGCGAAGTCCATCGAGAGGGGATCTCATGGGAGAATCGGACCCGGAACGCCTTGCGGAGCTTTACGAAAGGGCAGGTGCCGAAGCCGTCAGCGTCGTAGTGGAGGAAAAATATTTCGGTGGATCGCCGGAGCTTTTCCAACGTGTGAGGAAAAACATCACACTTCCCATGTTGTGGAAAGATTTCGTTGTGGATCCTTTCCAGGTTCGGCTTGCGGCGGCTCTCGGCGCCAGCGCTGTTCTTTTAATCGTGGACCTTGTTCCTGACAACGAACTGAAAATCCTGGTAGACGCCGCCAGGGAATCCGGTCTTGCCCCCCTTGTGGAGATCCACAACGAAGGGGAATTGGAAAGGGCGCTGGGAGCGGGAGCGGACCTCGTGGGGGTCAACAACCGGGATCTGGTGTCCCTGAAGGTGGACCCCGGGGTCTCCCAGAGGATCGCTTCCCGATTCCCGGAGGGGTTACCGGCCGTGTCCGAGAGCGGCATGAAAGATCCCGGTGATGTGGGCCGCATGGCTGATCTCGGTTTCCGGGCGGTTCTCGTGGGTGAGGCCCTGATCACTGCGGAGGATCCTGGCGCACTGCTGGCGGAGATGGTGAAACGGGGGAAGAAAGATTGGACGCGAAGACACGGTGACACGGGGACGCGGGGGGAAACGCGGGTTTGAAGTTCAACCTTGAATTTTGGACTTTTTGAAATTTGAAATCCTATTGGGAAAATCACAATGAACATTAAAATCAAAATCTGCGGAATCACCCGCCTTCAGGACGCGTTGGATGCCTGCGACTTCGGAGCGGACCTGCTGGGGTTCAACTTCATTCCCGAAAGCAAGCGGTATATCAACCCCTACAGCGTAAGGGAGATCATTGCTTCCCTTCCACCTTTCGTGATGAGTGTGGGTGTTTTCGCCGACGAGGAGCCAGGTGTTGTCAATGATCTGACGCGGTTTTTGAACCTTGATGCCGTCCAGCTGCACGGGAGCGAGGACCCTTCCTACTGCGCCAGGATCAAGGCCCCCGTGATCAAGGCGATGAGGGTTGGATCGGAGGAGGACCTGGAAGAAGTTGAACGTTTTGACGTGCCGGCTCTGCTCCTTGATTCCAGAGTGGAGGGGACTCTTGGGGGCAGCGGAAAAACGTTTTCCTGGCATCTGGCATCAGATTTGTGCGATGTTAAGCGGGTTTTCGTAGCCGGAGGGATAACCCCTGACAACGTTGCGGATGCCATCCGGGCCCTGTCCCCCTTCGGGGTTGATACGGCTTCCGGGGTGGAGATCGAAGCGGGGATTAAGGACAAGGGCCTGATGGAGAAGTTCATGCGGGCGGCGAGGCGGGCCGCCGCCCAAAACGGAGGAAGATGCAGTGACAGTTCAGATTGATCATCCTGGTAATAGTGGTTTTTTCGGCGCATTCGGAGGTCAGTACATGCCGGAGATCCTCATGCCGGCCATCACTGAGCTGGAGCAGGGGTTTTACTCAGCGACAGCCGATGAGGAGTTTAACAGTGGCCTCGAAAAAACCCTGACGGAGTACTCGGGGCGGCCAACCCCCCTGACCACCGCGGCCCGGTTCGCCGGGGCGGGTTCAGATATGGTCCTGGAACTGAAGAGGGAAGATCTGAATCACACGGGGTCGCACAAAATCAGCAACACCCTCGGGCAGGTGATGCTGGCCATGAGGATGGGCAAGACAAGGATCATCGCGGAAACCGGCGCCGGGCAGCACGGTGTCGCCGCTGCGACAGCCACTGCTCTTTTCGGTCTGCCTTGTGTGGTTTACATGGGTGTGGAAGACGTCCGCCGCCAGGCGTCTAACGTGGAGCGGATGAAACTCCTCGGTGCCGATGTGGTCCCGGTCCAACAGGGGGCCGGTACGCTTAAGGACGCCGTCAACGAGGCCCTGCGGGACTGGGTCAGGAACGTCGAAGACACGTTCTATGTGCTGGGGTCGGTGGTAGGACCCCATCCGTATCCCGCCATGGTCCGTCACTTCCAGTTGGTCATCGGCCGGGAGGCGAAGGAGCAGTTCCACGGGAAGTACGGATGCCTGCCGGACCTTCTTGTGGCCTGTGTTGGGGGGGGGAGCAACGCGGCAGGGCTGTTCTCCCCTTTTGTCTCAGATCCTGTGGAAATGGTTGGGGTGGAGGCCGGCGGGTTCGGGGGGCAACCCGGCGAACACGGCGCTTCCCTCGGGATGGGGACCCCGGGAATCTTCCACGGCAGTCACAGTTATCTCCTCCAGGATGGGGACGGTCAGATCATCACCGCCCATTCAGTGTCGGCTGGGCTCGATTACCCCGGGGTGGGCCCTGAACACAGCCAGTGGAAGGACAGCGGCCGCGTTTCCTATCACAGCGTGTCCGATGTCCAGGCCCTCGAGACGACAATGCGGTTTACGCGTGAAGAGGGGATTCTCCCGGCCCTGGAGACGGCCCACGCTGTCGCATGGGTTGCCCTTAACCGGGAGCAGTTGAAGGGAAAGAAGATCATCCTGTGTTTTTCCGGGCGGGGCGATAAGGACATGGAAACGCTGACAGCACAGGATACATCTGAAAACGGATGACGTTCTCCTGTGCCGTCAAAAGTTCAGAGTTCAGGGTCTAGGGTGCAGGGGTTAATCGTTTGAGGATTGAGAATTGAGGATTGAGAAAAATGTTTGCGGTTTGAAGTTTGGGGTTTGAAGTTGCGGTTTGAACCTTGGATTTTGGATTTGCCTTTAAATCTGAAATCTGAAATTAAAAAAAGGAAACTTGATGAGTCGGATATCGAAAGTTTTTTCGGACGGGCGAAAAGCCCTTGTGGTTTATCTCACGGCCGGCTTTCCGGAGCCGGAGGCCGATGAGGAACTGGCCCTTACCGCCATTGATTCCGGAGCCGACATCCTTGAACTGGGTTTCCCGTTTTCCGATCCCGTGGCTGACGGACCCCTGATCCAGGAGGCTTCTCATCGGGCCCTTCAAAACGGTATGACCCTTGCCGGGAGCATCGCCCTGGCGGGGAGGATCCGGGAACAGCGGGAAACCCCTGTCCTTCTCATGGGATACGTCAACCCCGTTCACCGGATGGGGTATGAGATTTTTGCCCGGGAGCTTTCACAGGCAGGGGGGGACGGGGCCATCATACCCGACCTTCCCTATCAGGCGGCGGGGCCCCTTCGGGACGCCATGAGGGAAAAAAGTTTGGACCTGATCCCCATGGCCGCTCCGAACACTCCGCCGGAGCGCCTCGGGGAAATAATTGCGTCGGGTGACGGTTTCCTCTATCTCGTCTCCATGGCTGGGCTCACGGGTGACGTCATCAGGAAAGAGGCTCCCTGGCAGAGGGTCGCCGCTCTGGCTAGGCAGAGCAGCCGCCTGCCGGTCTGCATCGGTTTCGGTATCAGGACGGCGTCAGACGCCGCCGGGGCAGCCCAACATTCCAACGGTATCGTCGTGGGATCCGTGTTGACGGCCCTTATCATGGAGGCATCGGACACGGCCGAAGCCAAAAGAAAAGTAGGGGGACTTGTAAAGGAGTTGGCGGAAGCGATCAGGGGAGGTTAAACTATTATC
>CBFDCL010000131.1:0-4290 GCA_965603295.1 uncultured bacterium
GGATGTATCCACCATCTTTTCCATGTCCTTGTTGGTAACCACCCGGGAAGGAACCCCCGTTCCCGTTCCAATAATGCGGTTTCCCTTCATAACGTTTTCCCTTCCTATCACGGTCTTTTGGCCGTCGCCAGAACCCTTCGGTTCATGAACCCGTAATCCCCGTCGCCATCGTGAGGACAAAAGTCCCGGTGGAGACGTACATCCACAAAACCGGCACGGCGCAGAAGATCTTCCAACTGCGACGGGGAAAAAAGGCGTATTGCATAGGACTGATCCCTGACAAGACCATCCCGCCGCGAGAAAACGAGCTCCCTGGCCTTGACTTTGCCATCGGTCAATTCTCTTCGCCGGCAGACCACCAGATCTTCATCGACCTCGTGCCAGGCCACGGGAATCATCTCCTTCCGGGCCTTTTCCCCGTCGGTGATATCCACCAGGATCTGTGAACCCGGTTTCAAAAGCCGGAGGGACTCCGAAAGGATCCGCTGGTCATCGTCGGAGTCCGGAAGGTATCCGAGGGAGTTCCCCATTATAATAACATGATCGAAAGTGGAACCCGAGAGCCCCGTCGAGCGGGCATCCCCCTGGATGAAATGCACCGTGGATCCTCTTTCAAGAGCTGTCCGCCGCCCCAGTCTGACAAGATGCCCTGAAAAATCCAGGACGGTGCAACTGGCGGAAAAGCGCTCATGCAGGAAAAAACTGTGGCGTCCCTGTCCCCCGCAAAGGTCCAGGATCCTGTGACCGGGATCGGGGGACAGGAGACTCCAGATCACCTCGGACTCGCATTGGGATAGGTCTTCATCACACACCGAGCGGGCATCGGTTTTCAGATATAGATCATCAAACAGCGTCTTCCACCAGTCCGGATGAACCACGATTTCCATGACGGTCTCAATCTCCCTCGGGATGAGCTCCGAAAGAAAATAGCCCGTCGGAGGCAAAGATCGCTGCCCCTCCTCCCCACGGCTGCATCCTGGCAATGTCCAGCTCATCCTCTTCAATGCTCACAAACTCGTCCAGGATCCCCTCGAGCCACATTTTCTCCAGAGTCAGACAATCCTGCCACATGGCGTGGCAATATCCCCCCAGAGCCTGCAGCTGTCCTTCCGTGACGATACGTGGTCTCAGGGCCATGCGGATCGGACCGAGAAGGTAGGTAAACCGATGGTCAATAGCCATCCTCTCCTGCAGCCCGACGAGCTCCTCCACATCCCCGAAATCCATGTTGCAGATAGCCTCATTGATCCGGTGGACAGCTTCGGGCATACCCACCGGGCTTTTTAGAATGGCAAGGGGCTGAACCCCTCCCCCGCTCCCGACGTTCGTGGGGACGCCTCCGAAACGGACAAGAAAGCCGAAGAGCCCATCGGGTCCCATAAGACATCGGAAATCGGTCTGATACCTGTCCAGGATCACATTCCCCCCATCCCGGTCAAGGACCGGGTTTTCCTCGGCCCACAGGTTCAAGGGGACCTTTCTCTGAACGATATATCCCCCTTTTTCAATGGCCAGATCCACCGCTTCCCCTCCGTCAGGATTGACACTACCCACACGGACACCCATCCCGGAATAGCCTCTTTCCGGTTTGAGAACAAGGTTCTCCCAGTTGTCCAGTGTCCATTCGGTGAGGTCGCGGATCTTTTCGCCGTCCGGTCCCTCGGCAGGGCCTTCTTTGAACCTCCTGGTCCACGGCGTCCGGCGCACGGTTTGCTGGTGGAAATGACGTCCCAAAGGACCGGTGAGCACCTCGAACATGCTTTTTACATTGATAGGTTCGGTTCCCCGGGGGTTAATCACCCTCCCTTCCCGAACTGCCTGCAGAACGGGGGAAAGATCGTGTTTACGGTGAAGACGGAGGAGGACATCGGAATTAAAATCCATGAAAATTACGGATACCGAGCGGCCTCGGTAGGTCACTTTTGAACCGGTGATCTCCAGTTCCTGGGGTGCCATGAGGGCCCCCGTGATCCCATCCCGCCGGGAGAGGTGCCAGGCAAGGTTGATATTCTCGGTGACATCCTGGAGGGTTTCCTCCTCGGCCACGACAGCGATGAGGCCCGAGGCGTTTCCCTCTCTCGACCTGTGGGATTCGATGAGCATCTCCACAAAGCCGTACACGGGATAAAGAAGAGAATGATCAAAATCCAGGCGTATCCCGGGATCGTTCATGGAAACGATCCTGTCCCAGACTGCCTTGCCGATAACCTGGGTGATCCTCTGGTAATCCCAACCACCGGGGCTCCCCAGGTTCCACTCCGAATGATAGCCTAAGAAGTCGTTTTTAAGATCGAATTCCAAGTTTCAAATTCCAGATTTCAAAAAATATATGGGTGATCGGGGACTGGTTATTGAAAACCAGAAAAAATCAAATCGCTGATCAGGAATCACCAATCGCCGGTTTTTCCCTAAAAGTTCAAAGACCCTACGTCGAACCATTGTTTCCCCCGCCCTGTTCTTCCTTCTTCCTTTTTCCTTCCTCTTTCCCCTTTTGAAAAACCCTTTCCAGATCCTGGAAGAGGATCTCACCTCCGGATAATACCGTGCGGGCAAAAGAGCCGATTCCCACCCCTCCATGGGAATCGAAAAGACCCTGAAAACGGCGACGCCCGATAGTGTAGCACATCTGGTAACCGGGCCGTAAGGCGTATTTCCTGGCCGTGGCCAGCGCCCGTTTCCTCGGAAACCCCACCTCATAGAGCTTCCGGGCAGCCCCTTGCAGGTCGAGATCCCCCCTGTGAAGAAGAAGGTCAACCCGACCCCTTACGGCGTGCCGGTAGCGGCGCCGGGAAAGGATCAGACGATCGTAATCTCCCTCAAAGGCACCGGTTTTGAGCATCAGATCCTCACCGAAACAGGCCCACCCTTCATAAAAAAGAGGATACTCGACGGGGCGTCGGACGGGGTCCGGTCCGTTCCAGCGGCACATGTCCAGAAGGTGGTGTCCGGGATAGGCCTCATGAGCTACGGTCAACCTGTAAGCAGGGTGAATCGTTCCTCCGGTTCCTCCAATGCCACCGCCCCCAAAAATGTAGAAAACACCTCCCTGGAAAGGGAAACCCGGTTTGGCGCTATAGGAATCCGCCGCCCTGATGGTTTTCAGCGATTCGGGAAGGGGCTCAACAGCCAGGGACTGTTTTCCAGGAGTCTCCCAGGAGGGGAAACCCACACGCTGGCAGTGATCCTTGAGGCGTGTGATCTCAGTAAGAAGCACCGCCCTTTTATCTCCGTTGGGAATGGTTTCTTCCGGGATGCTGAAAAAGGCGGCCTTCCAGTCCCGTCCGAAACCTAGACGGGCCGATTCCGACTCCAGGACCTGTTCCGCTTCCCGGATCTCGTCTTCCAGTTCCTTAAGGCAGCTCCGGACATCCATTCCGCTTCCTGTATGATGCCCTACGACCCTTTCCAGGATACTTCCCTCAAGCCGGAAATCTCCGGACGAGGGGGCGGATTCCAGAGCCTGGTCGAAACTGTTTAAAGCATCAAGGATCTCACCAGGCTCGATCATCCGCTGAAGGGAAAGGATCCATCGGGAAAACTCCGAGACCATCTCCCTGCCCATCTCGCGGTAAAGGTCGGGCAAAGGAGCCATATGGGCCTGACACCGGTCGAGAAAGGCGGGGAGTGTCCTCACTCGCTCTTTCAGAACATCGGGATCAGGGGTTTCCAAAGCCTGGACAAAGCCGACACTGACCAGTGTCAGGAGGAAAGTAGGTTGAGAAAGTTGGTGCCCCACAGTCAAAAGCTGTTCTTCCAGGACCTCCATGACCCAGAGGAGGAGCGATGCGTTTTCCCTGGACCTTTCGGCCGGATCTCCTTCCCTTTCATCCAGCCCTGCGATCCTGTTTTTTAAAACACGAAACTCCCCTGCGGTATCCTGAACCGCACCCGGGGTGAGATTATCCCATTCCCTCTTGTTCCCGGACTCCGGGAGAGCCTGAGGGAAAAAAACGAATTCGTCACTTGAGCAGCAGACCGGGAAACGCCCTGCGAGAATGGAGAAAAAATCCCTTGCGATGGATTGAACACTGTCCATCATAACCATCCAATAATTCCAGATTCCAACTTGGCGATTTCAGAACATCGGGAAAGTCACTGGGCATATGATGACTGCATGGGGGAAAAATACAAGGGAGGAAATGCCAGAATACTGATTTTCAGTTCATACATAAAGGGCACCTGAGAGACATCCTCCCAATATTTTTAGAAGCTTTCAACACGAAGGACACCCTTCGACAGGCTCAGGGCAGGCCGAGTACACAGGGAAAGACGCTGATCCGGGGTAAAAAC
>CBFDCL010000132.1:0-4197 GCA_965603295.1 uncultured bacterium
CCCGCCCATGACCATGATAACCCCCAAAGAGATCAGAACAACAAACATCAAAATCCCCGCCTTTTTCATCTCCCTCTCCTTTCTCAGCAAACCTGGTATCAAAGAAAAAACCTGCAGAAAACCTTCTTTTTCTCATGCGAAAAACGTGCCTATGGTACACTCGCGGGCATACCGGCCAGGTACCAGAATAAGGCCTTGTTTTCAAATAGATTTTTCAAAAACAATAATCGGTGGGCATGCCCGCACGGATTCCAGGATCGTTGAGGACTGACAAATTTGGGCAGGCTACTGCCTTAAATGGTCAAGGGAAGGCAGTGCAAAGTGCAGTATGCAGAGTGCAGGGGAAATCCGTTCAGAGTTCAGGGTTCTGGGTGCACCCCTCTTCGCAGACGCTTTTCGACCAGCTTAGGGGGACAGGGAGGTCAATGGGTTTTAGAACCCAAAGAAGTAGTTGACCCCTATCACCGTGGTGGTCACGTCACCCTGGTCGGAGATGTAGCCGGAGTTGCCCTCCCCTTCCCAGGCGGTGTATTTCAAGTAAAAGCTGAAACCCCCGCCCCCTGCAACGGGCCATAAGGCTCCTCCTCCGAAAAAAAGGCCGGTTCCATCGATCTCGTACAGTGTGAAATCGTAATCGAGAAGGTGGCTCATGAGGCCTCCCTCGAAATAGGGCTTGATGGCGCCTGCATCGAAGGTGATGCGCGGCCCGATCCAGAAACGGGTATAAGTCAGATCCCAGCCGTCTTCAGTGTGGCCGCTGGAACCGATACCCAGGTTAAGAACGGCTCCCGGGGCGAACTCAAACCCGAACTCGAGGGCCAGTCCCAGCCCCAGATCCACGGCGGACAGGTCCTCCCCTACCTCCACGAACTCCAGTCCCGCATCCACATACCAGCCCTGGGCGTGGACCGGAACGGCAAGGAGGGAAAACAGAAAAACAAGGATACAGAGCCCGGGTGTTTTCATGGCAGTCCCTTTCCTCAAATCAGGTGAGGTTTCTCTTTTCACGGGATATCTTTTAATTTTACCAGAAACGGGGACAGGTTGAGTCCTTTTCAAGCGGGAAAGAACGGGTAAGAAAAACGAACATAATCCTGTTCGATCCGGAGGTGAGGATCGTTTGACTTTTTCCGTTTCGCCCCGGAAGATGAGGCGAACCTTTTTAAACCACAGGAGAAGCACCCTTGAGCACCCGAAAGATCCTGCTTCAGATCCTCCTTGCCGCGTCGGTGACGGCCGCCGTCTTCGTCACGGCACGGGCCGAACCGGGCCTGCGAGAAACCGATTATGTCCCGGGGGAGATCCTCGTAAAGTTCAAGGAGGGCTCCGACGAGTGGAGCCAGGACTGGGTTCGGGGAAGGGTCAACGGCCTGGTGGCCCGCCGGTACAGGAATGTCGGCATCGAGAAACTCCTCATCAGCCGCGGCCAAAGTGTCGAGGAAGCGTGCCGGATCCTGGAAAACGATCCCCTGGTCCGGTTCGCCGAACCCAACCGGTACGTTAAGTTTCTCGGGATGCCCTATGCGGCCCCGAACGATCCCGGGTTCACATCGGGGGACCAGTGGCACTTAAGCGCCCCTTCTTTTTCGGACATCTTCATCCCCCCGGACACTTTCATTTCTGTGGACGCGGATTTGGACGCCCCGGAGGCGTGGGGGGTCATGGAATCCATCTTCGACTCGGGCATGACCACAGCTGTGGGCGTGCTGGACTCAGGGTGCGGGCAGGCCGGGTATTTCAGTGAAGTCACGGGATACGTTCCGGGGCACGCCGATCTGCCCAACTCCGTCCTGTTCGCCAACACGGCTGAACTTTCTCTCATCGGTTCGGACAGCCCTGCCGACCTCAACGACCTCATCGATGACGTGAACGGATGGGACTGGGTGGGAAACGACAACGTCCCGGCGGACAACGATTCGGACCCTTTTACCGGGGCTCCGTATCACGGCACAAGGATCTCGGGAATTATCGCCGCCCGATGGAACAACGGTGCGGCCGTGGCTGGTATCGGCAAGGACCACCTGAAGATCCTGCCCCTTCGGATAGAGGATGTGGCGGACGTCATCGCGGGTATCGACTACGCCATCGAAATGTCCTCATCAGGGAAGCCGGTTCGGGTCCTTAACGCCTCATGGAGCACAACCTTTTACTCCTCGTCCCTGAAGCAGGCCATCGAACAAGCAGGCGCGGCCGGAATCGCCCTTTCGGCCTCGGCCGGCAACCGGGGACTCGACAACGATGACAGCCTTGCCAGCGCCTACCCGGCCGAGTACACAAAGATCCCCCTGACCAACGTCCTGGCCGTGGCCGCAACGGGTCCCGACGGTGCCCTGGCCGAATTTTCCAACTACGGGCCGTTCTCCGTCCAGATCGCGGCCCCGGGGGAGAACATCTACTCCACCGCCGGAGGGGCCGGGGGGTACACGTCCCGGAGCGGCACATCCTTCTCAGCCCCCATCGCCGGGGCCGCCCTTGGGCTGATCCTGGCCGCTCATCCGGACATGTCACCCGAACAGGCAATCGACCGCCTGGTTAACGGCGGTGATTTCGATCCGCGCCTGGCCGGACAGGTTTCTTCCGGCAAACGCGTCAACCTGGCCGGGGCCCTGGCCCCGTTCTATCCCTTTTCGGGCCTGGCGCCCCTGGACGGTTCGGTGATGCCAATCTCCATATACACGGACTCCATCAGCGCCTCCTTCGGTTCCATTTCCCAGGCCGACTCCTCCGACGATTCCGTGGCTGTTATGGTGACGGATCCGTCGGGCTCGTGGATGGTGTCGCCCATCGCTCCCGGCGTCGCCTCCTTCACCCTGTTTTTTGACGGGGTGGACGCTCCCCTGGGGTCCTACGAGACCGGGCCGTGGCGCGCCACGGCCATCTCCCCCTTTTCGGCCGTCCTGAGGGCCGGGGAAGTTGCCGAGGAGCCTTTCACCAACCTTCTGCCAGGAAGCGTTTCGTGGTCGGTCATGGATCCCGCCATCGGGACCGTCGATGAGAACGGGTGGTTCACGGGAAGCAGAACGGGGTTAACAAGGGTCGTGCTTTCCATCGACGGAACCCCGATGGACAGCAGCGGCACGGTCCGGGTCCTGGCCCCCTATTCCTCCTCCGGTGGTTCCAACCCGTGCTTCATCGCCACCGCGGCCTACGGATCACCCGTGGAGCCTCACGTCAGGATCCTCAGGGAGTTCCGGGATCGTTACCTGATCACCGGCGTGGCCGGCCGCGCCTTCGTCACCGCCTATTATCGCTATTCGCCGCCCCTTGCGAACCTCGTCGCTTCAAACGGCCTCTTCAGGTGGATGGCCCGAACGGCACTGTTTCCCATCGTGGCTCTTTGCTACGGAATGGTCCGTTTCGGCCCCCTTTCGACAATGGCGGTGATTTCCGTTCTCCTGGCGATCCCGGCCGTCATCCTCATTCGGCGCTGCATGAACTATCTTTCCTGCCCCGTCTCAAAATAACGGTTCAAGGTTTTCAAGAAGGGGTTAGATACAAGGCCACGGTTCGACAACGCTCACCGCCCTGAGCCTGTCGAAGGGGAGTCCCGAGGGAAACGGCTTGTCCGCCAAAGCTCGAGGAGCGACGGTGGAAGGCGTCATACGTAATCCTGACCCTTGATGAATTCGTACCCCTTCCAGAACGCCTCCACATTGACGTCGGCCCTGGTTCCGAAAGTGTCCCGGATGGTGTGGACGACCGTCTCGGTTTCCACGACACCCGAGGCGCCAATGAGGGACCCGAGCATGACGATGTTCAGCGCCTGGATATGCCCAACTTCCCTGGCGATATCGTCGGCCGGAACGAGGACGGGCTCCACGCCGCCTTCGGAAAAAAGCTCCCGGATAGCGTCCTCGGTCGGGTAAAGAGAGGGGTCCATCATGCAGTGAAAAGGTTTTCGGGTGGCCGTGCTCACGAGGGCTTTCCCTCCCCTTCGGAGGTATGGGACGGCGTGAAGGATCTCGGCGAGTTCCAGGGAGAGGATAACATCAGCGCACCCCTCGGAGATCTTCGGACAGATGCGGTCCCCTGTCCGGACGTGGCTGCGTACCGATCCCCCCAGCTGGGCCAGGCCTGAGTGGACATAGAAACTGGGGTTCAGACCGTCCCGGAGCATGGCCTGGGCAAGGGTTTCGGAAAAAAGCACGATGCCCTGGCCGCCGATCCCCGCCGCGACGAGATTAAATTCCAACCTTC
>CBFDCL010000133.1:0-4172 GCA_965603295.1 uncultured bacterium
TTATCAGTATGCCGTCTTCAGGGAATAATTGAAACGTAATCTTCGCCCCCTTCGGAAATCGAGTCAAGGTTTACAGGTGCCCGCCCTTTTTCAGGAACCGGGCCACCGGGGCCATCTTCCAGAGGCTGTCGAAAACCAGAGTAGAAGATATGGTGGCGGAACTCACGGCGTCCACGGCAGGATCAAAACCCCTCCTCTCGAAAACGGAGAGCCCCAGAACGGTTTTTCTCATTCGCTCAACTTCCCCCTCGGTCCAGGGTTTGTTCCAATATTTGGTGGCGGAGATCACCTCCAGATCCACCACTTTTCCCATGGCGCTTACCGTCAGGATGAAGTGGACAGGGTGGCACACGTCACAAACCGGAAGTCGGGTGATCACCTTCGAAAACACCTTTCCCCTCCCGCTTTCTCCGATAAAAACTTTTTCGCCTTCCGGCAGGGTCACGCTGTAAAGCCCCACGGAGCCGTAACCGGCCCGTTCCATACTTTTAAGAACCCGCATTTCGATCTCATTTTCTTCCAGCCCGACCCCCATTTCCTTCCGAACCCAGGGCGCAAGCTCAACCGTATCCGCCTTTGAAACGAGCTGTTTTACATCACTTTTCAGGATTTCCCGGATCTCATCGACGAGGTCTTCGGCGGAATCGAGTATTCCAAAATGGGTTTGGACGAGCAGGAACCCGCGGCCAGTGCGGCGAAAGACCATTGTATAGGGGGTCCCTCCCGGATTTCCCAGGGCATCCAGGATGGAGAAGGAGGGATCCGGTATCAGAGGAAACGGTACGTTAAATTCTTTTCTGAAATCCTCAACGGATTTCCGACCGTTTCCGACACCAACCCCGAAGAACCGCACTGCCCGGGAAAGGGCCGGGTCCGAAGCCGTCAACTCGTAAAACCTGTTGACAACCGGAGCCCCCTGCTGGCAGCCGTAACAGAACCTGTTAAACAGCTCCAGCACCAGGACCTCTCCCCAGGCATCCTCGACCCGAAAGGAACCTTTCCGGTCCACTTGTTCTGTGACACCGAGGTATGCGGCCTCAGCGGTGGAAAGATCTGCGGAAAACCGATAATCCGGGAAATAATCCCCCGGGGTTATGATCTTTTCGGCAGCGCCTACCGGCGATGCTGAAAGGGCAGCGAGGAGCAGAACCAGGAAAAACGGCGTCTTCATATCCAGCATCCTTTCCGAGTCCCTGCAGAGAGAGGTTATTTCCTGGAAACCACGAGGGGTACCTGAGCGGATACCATATCAAGAACCGGCACCTTGACAGCACCTTCCCCGAGGAGATGATCGGCCAGTTCCTGGGAGAAGGATCGGTATCGGAGCACAGCTTTTACGGTCAATTCCCCCTTCCGGATATTATCCGGAAGAAGGAACGTGTAGGTGCTAATGTCCGAGCCTTTCGGGGGGATCACCCTGATCCTTGAAAAGTGCGATATCTCCCATGGTTTGTGGGTAGGGTTTCCCTTTGTATCTACGGCCACAGTGTTGAAAACGTTGGCATCGGGGTCAATATTCCCGTGCTCATCAAGACCCCCGGAATGCATCAGGACTTCGCCCTGGGGATCGAGGACGGAAACGTCCAGCCACATCTCCCGGACCTCCGTGAGGCTGGTGGGAAGATTGTGGCCCGCGCCTATATTGAAAACTTCCACCTTGAACCGTACCAGGTGGCCGCTGACCGCTTTTTCCGGGAGATCGATCCCGATCCTGGCCGCGCTTTTCAGGCGATCCTCGGCGATCCGTGAATGCTCCCCGGCCCCGAACAGGGGCGGGACTGCGAAGTTGGCGCCGACGAACTCGTGGGTGTAAACCGTTTCCCTTTTGGGCCCCATGGGGGACGCTTTTCCCGGGTTAACGGGCTTGACAAGGGTTCGCGCCGCTTCAATGGCTTTATCCACCGGCATCATGTGACAGTCCTGGCAGACGATCCCCGCCCTGGCATATACGGACTTTTTCCATTCATCATACGTTCTCTCGATAGGAAAGTTCGTCACGGGATGAAACACATGATGGCAGGACCCGCAGAATTCGGCTGAAGTGTGAAGCTCGGAATATGCGGTATCGTGCCCGGGGGAATCCGAGTCCTTGTAGGGCCCCCTTTTGATGTCGCCGGGGTCCATCAGGAGAGAACCGTTCTGAGGTTGCGATGTGGGCGTGTTCTTCCACGTGGACGCGACAACGGTGTGGCAGAAGTCGCACTGCACCCCTTTTTCAGCGATTTCGCCGGCGTGGAACTTCCCCTCGACGGGATCGAAACTGATCTCCTCGCCCACGGTTCCTATGGGTGAGTGACAGCCCGAACACAGGTTCCGGACCTCACCGTTCGTCTCCTCCTCTCCGATCCGCCACATGGCCTGGAAAACGGGATCCACAAACGCGTTGGAATGCATCGATCCGCTCCACTGATTATAGATCTCCCCGTGACACATGCGGCACCCGCTCGGGTCCTCGTATTCACTGCTCGGGACCGGGCCTCCCGTGCGCGTGTTGAGCAGGGATGGGAAAAAAGGGAACTTTTCCAAGTCCGTCTCCGCATGGACCGTTGAAAAAGATAACGCGAGGAGAAACATCGCTATCGGGATCAGGGCCAACCTCTTCATGATCACCTCCGGGAAAACCAAAAGAATAGTAATAGTAATGTTAATAGTAATGTTTATCGAACAGATTATTCTTAATATAAGTTCGAATTAGAGTAAAGGTTACGGAGAAAGGCATGGTTGCTTTAAACGACAAAAAACAAGAAACACCTAAATGTCAAAGAGACGGTTCTTTGTTAACCGGTTCCCCACGAAGAATTTTTTCCTGGAAAATCATTTTCTATTACTAAAACTATTACTATTCCTATTACTAATACTCATACAAATACTTATACTAATACCTATGTCCTCCCTTCACGATCTCCCTCACATGGTCATGGCTGACAGCCAGGGCCGCGTCTTTGAACATCCTGTCCTGCGCATGGTGGGCCGGACAGGGCGATCCTTTCGCCCTCCCCGGGAAGAAGAACTCATCCCCCTTCCTTCCGGTTCCGACCTTCATATCCTTCCCGGCCGCCGCCCCGTCGGATTGCACCCCGAAACCGGCCGGACCCGGACGGTGACCACATTCAGGGGACAACCCGTAACTGCTGTCTCCGCTTTTCTTCCCCCGGCGCACACATCTTATCTGACGGCAGCTTTTCACAGGGAAGAAGGAGCTCCGATGCTGCCTCTGTACGCCTATACGGCCCTCGGGTGGTCTTCGGAGGGGTTCGCAGCCACCGGTGTCCGTGTGGATCCGGACCCGAGACAGGACCTGGACCATTTTCCCGAGGGAGGTGTGGACACCCGGAACGCGGAAGTGGTCGTCCGGGAAAAACCGGGGAACCGCCTTTTCCGGCACCTGTCCCACTGCTGCAACGTTTACCGCTGCCCTGCCGCCAGGAATCTGTTCCTCGGGCGTTACGAGGCCCCTCTCCCCACCTCCACCACGTGCAACTCAAAGTGCGTCGGGTGCATCTCCTACCAGGACAACACGGGTGTCCCGTGCAGCCAGGATCGAATCGATTTCGTCCCCACCCCCGAGGAGGTGGCCGAGGTAGCCCTCTGGCACACCGGACACTGCGAGAACGCGGTAGTCAGCTTCGGACAGGGGTGCGAGGGCGAACCCCTTACCAGCTGGAAGGTCATTGAAAAGGCCATCAGGATCATTCGGAACAAGACCGACGAGGGGACGATCAACCTTAACACCAACGCCAGTATGCCGCAGGCCCTCACAGCCCTCTTTGATGCAGGCCTTGACAGTATCAGGGTGAGTCTCAATTCAGCGAGGCCGGCTCTTTATGAGGCTTATTTCCAACCCGTCAACTACACTTTCGAGGAAGTGATCCAGAGTATGGAGGTCGCCAGGGAGAAAGGACGATTCGTCTCCCTGAACTATTTCGTGTTCCCCGGCATCACCGACGAGGAGGAGGAGTTCACGGCCCTTGAGAGCCTGATAAAAAGGACCCGGCCGGACATGATCCAATGGAGGAACCTTAACATCGACCCGGACCTCTACCTGGAATGCCTGGACCGGGAGGGCGGTCCTTCCCTGGGAATGTTTCATCTCCTGGACAGGATGAGAACCCGGTTCCCGGATCTGAGGCACGGTTATTTCAACCCGGCCCTCCGGTAGCAGCGCCATCCTC
>CBFDCL010000134.1:0-4101 GCA_965603295.1 uncultured bacterium
CGTTGGACGTTGGACTTTTATTCCCTCTTGGATCTTGGATCTTTTTGAAAGTTGAAATCCCTGTCCGCCGAAGCTTCCAGCGAAGGCGGATGAAATTTGAAATTGCTGAGGAAAACGCCATGGAAGCTAAAGTAAATAAGCTGATCGAGGAAGCCGGGGAAGCCCTTAAGGGAGCGGGATCGGTTAAGGATCTGGACGATGTGCGGGTTCGGTTCCTGGGAAAGAAAGGGGAGGTGACGTCCCTGCTGAAGGGGCTCGGAGCCCTTCCTCCCGATGAGCGTCCCGCTGCCGGCCAGGCTGTCAACAGGGCCCGAAAAGAGGTTGAGGATCTCCTGAACGCCCGAAAAACGGAGGTTCAGGGCCTGGAAAGGGATAAAAGGGTGCGGAGCCAGGTAGTGGACGTCACGATGCCTGGCGTCAGGTATTTCCGGGGGCACCGCCACCCGGTGACGAAAGTCATGGAGGAGATCCTCGATATATTCGAGGGGCTGGGTTTTTCGGTGCGCACCGGACCCGAGGTGGAAAAGGACTACTATAATTTTGAAGCCCTGAATTTCCCCAAGGACCACCCCGCAAGGGATATGCAGGACACGTTCTACGTTCGGGAAGACGTGGTCTTAAGGACCCATACTTCGCCGGTTCAGGTAAGGACGATGGAATCGGAAGATCCGCCCCTCAGGATTGTCTCACCGGGCAAGGTGTACCGTCACGATTACGATGTGAGCCATTCCCCCATGTTCATGCAGGTGGAGGGTTTTATGGTCGACGAGGGGGTTGCCTTCAGCGATCTCAAGGGCGTCCTCGGGGAATTCCTGCACCAGTTTTTCGGGAGGGATGTACCCGTACGGTTCAGGCCCAGCTTTTTCCCTTTTACCGAACCGAGCGCCGAGGTGGACATCGGGTGTGTCATGTGCCGGGGGAAGGGGTGTCGTGTTTGCTCTGACACCGGTTGGATAGAGATCCTGGGGAGCGGCATGATCCATCCTGAAGTTTTCAGATTTGTGGGCTATGACTCCCAGAAGTTCAGCGGTTTTGCCTTCGGGATGGGTGTGGAAAGGATCACCATGCTGCGTTTCGGAATCGATGACATCAGGCTGTTTTATGAAAACGACATGCGGTTTTTAGAGCAGTTCTAATTAATCGGGGTCCAAGGTCCAACGTCCAAGGTCCAACGGGAAGGGCAGTCCAGCGCCCAGGGTCCAGAGCAATGCGGAGTGCAGGGGAAGGAAAGGTCGTCCAACGTCCTTCGTCTAACGCTTGCCAAGCCGTAGCTTCAGCGAAGGCTGGTCCAACGTGGGGAAAACCCGTTGAGCGTTTAGCGTTGAGGATTGAGGGTTGAGGGTTGAAAAATCTCAGATCTCAAATCTCGGATTAACATCATCAAACCATTAGATCGTGCTGGTTTAATATATATTTAATAGAAAGTTATATCAATAACTTAACAAGTGACTTTAGGAATTGGATTCTCAATTTTCAATTCTCAATTCTTAATTACTAACCGGAAACGGAGTTTCCCGCATGAAGATCAACGTCGACTGGCTCAGCGATTACGTCCAGATCAAGGAAAGCCCCCATGAACTTGGCGAGGCCCTTACCATGGCCGGCCTCGAGGTCGAAGGGATCGAGGAGGCTCAGGGGGATACCGTCCTCGAAATAGGGGTGACCCCGAACCGTCCCGACTGGCTGTGCCACGTCGGTGTTGCGAGGGAGGTCTCAGCCATTTACGGACGGAAAATGACCATGCCGGATACCGTCCTGGTGGAGGAAGGGGATGACGTTCGCGCCTTTACATCCATCGATATTGAGGATCCAGAGGGGTGTCCGCGGTACAGCGGCCGGGTAGTCATGGGGGTGAAAATGGGACCTTCCCCCGAAAAAGCTGCCCGAAGGCTGGAATCCCTTGGTGTTCGCGCCATCAGTAACGTTGTCGACGCGACCAACTACGTGATGATGGAGCTGGGTCAGCCGCTCCACGCTTTCGACTACCATCGGCTTGCCGAAAACAGGATTGTTGTGCGCAAGGCAAAAGACAAGGAGGTCCTCGAGACCCTCGATGGGCAGAAAAGGGTTCTGGAAACGTCTGACCTGCTTATCTGTGACGGTTTAGGTCCCGTTGCCCTTGCCGGTGTCATGGGAGGGCTCCAATCCGAGGTTGTGGAAAACACCTGCGATCTTCTTCTGGAGAGCGCCTGTTTCGATCCGCCAACGATCCGGAGGAGTTCCAAACGACTGGGTCTTTCCACGGAAGCGTCCTACCGGTTTGAACGGGGATCCGATCCCGACGGTACCGTAACCGCGGTGAACAGGCTTGCCTTCCTGGTCCGCGAATGGTCCGGGGGTAAAGTGTGCAAAGGGGTCTGGGATGCCCATCCCCGGCCGGAAAAGGCTCGGATTCTTTCCTTTCGCCTGGGACGGGTCAGTGATTTCCTCGGTGTCTCGGTTTCCAGGGAGGATGTTTTTCGAGTCCTTGGGGGGCTCGGGTTGAATCCGTCAGGGGACAAGGACGGGGTTTGCACCATTGATGTCCCCGGTTTCCGGAGAGACCTTGCCCGGGAAGAGGATATTATCGAAGAAGTGGCGCGTTTAATTGGCTATGACAGGATCCCCGTGACCCTTCCCGTGGGGCGGACGGTGCCGGTCCGGAAGAGTTCTGCCCGGAAGCTCCAGGAAAACTCCAGAAATGCCCTTGAGGGCATCGGGTTTTCGGAGGCCGTTAACTATTCCTTCGTTGGCCGGGAAGAGCAGGACGAACTCAGGCTCGATGATGGTTCAGAGCCGGTGACCCTTCTGAACCCCATCTCGGAAGATATGACGGTCATGAGAAAGAGCCTTCTGCCTGGGCTGCTCCGTGTTCTGAAGGCCAACCTCAGCCGGAGGATGGAAAATATCAGGCTATACGAAACGGGGAGGGTTTTTCATCCCGTTTCCGGTGAGGATCTTCCGGAAGAGCGCCTGTTCCTCGCTGGTGTTATGGTCGGTTCCCGTTCCGAGAAGAACTGGTACCGGGCGGAAGAACCGGGGGATTTTTTCGACATCAAGGGAGCCGTGGAATCGCTTCTGGATAGTGTGGGACTCACCGGGGTTGTGTCAGAGGCGGTGGACCTGCCGTACCTTCAGTCAGGACAGGCCGCCAGGATCCTTTATGGGGAGGACTCCCTCGGGGTCATGGGGACACTGCATCCCCAGGTGAGGGAGAACTATCGGATCAGGGACTGGGCTGGATGCTTTGAACTGGACCTGGAGCGGATCGCCGGAATCGGGACCGTGAAGGCCTATCGGGCAGTTCCACAGTATCCGTCGGTGTTAAGGGACCTTGCGGTCCTGGTTCCGAGGGAGATCCCTTCGAAGCGTCTGGAGGAGGCGATCCGTCAGACGGGCCGGGATCTCATGAACGTCAAACTTTTCGACCTTTACGAGGGTAAGGGGATCCCCGAAGACCTTCGAAGTCTGGCCTGGTCGCTGGTGTTTCAAAGCCCGGGGCGGACGCTCACGGATGAGGAAGTGGACCAGAGCATGGAGGATATTACCGGGGTCCTGGAGAAGGAATTCGGGGCCAAGCTAAGATAGTCCAACGTCCAACGTCTAACGTCCAACGTGAAAAATGGTGTCATTGCGAGGAGCGGCGAGGGGAGCGAGGGCGACGCGGCAATCCCAGGGAGAGCGACGGGTTTCCCGATTCCCTCTGGACTCTCTGCCCTGAGCAAGAGTGTCCTTTACGTTAAACGATAAACGATAAACGTTAAACGTAAGTGACAACTTCAAACCTCAAAATTCAAACAACAAACATATTTCTCAATTGTAATGCCGTTGAACTCGAAAAAGCCGGGCATTTCCCGGCTTTTTCCTGTTGACTCGGGTAAAACAAATCCTTTAAACTACAACCTCTTGAAATTATAAGGATTTGTTCTAACAGGGGGGAAAGGTGATCCAATGACCAAGGCCGATATTGTTGAGATGGTTCACGGCAGGACCGGTTTTTCCAAAAAGGAGTCTTCCGAAGCGGTTGAGATGATCCTTGAGATTCTGAAAGAGGTCCTCGAGGAGGGGGAAAAGGTTAAGCTCTCCGGTTTCGGTAATTTCGTGCTTCGGAGTAAAGAGGTC
>CBFDCL010000135.1:0-3981 GCA_965603295.1 uncultured bacterium
GGTTCGATGTGGTGGTCACCGATGTGGTAATGGAGGACATTTCCGGGATCGATCTGTTAAAAAATGTGCGGGGCCGGGATCATCTCATCCCGGTGATCTGCGTCAGCGGCGATCGCTCCTTTGACAACATTGTGGAGATGCTCCGGGGGGGCACCTCGGATTTCCTGCCCAAACCGGTTCAGGCCCGGGATCTCATCGCCACGGTCAGCCGGGCCTGCATCGAGCGCCAGTACGCCCTGGAAAAGGAACAGATCGTCGCTCGTTCGGACAGTTGGGCCCGGGAACTTCTCGCCCTGCGCAAGCTGGGCGAGGCCTCCAGTAAGGAGATGCTGCAGACCCTCTTCAGACGGACCATCGAAGCGGTTTCGGACACTCTGCAGGTTGAGACCTCCTCCCTCATGCTGGCCGAGGGGGATGTCCTCCGGGTTGTGGAGGGGATGGGCCTGCCCCGGGAGGTCATCGGAAAGGCGACAGTTCCGCTGGGAAAGGGGATTTCCGGCCATGTCGCCCAAACGGGGGAGCCACTGCTCATCAACGATATCAATCAGCACGAGAAATTCGGCCCTTCCAGTTTTAAAAAGCAGTATTCCACCCAGTCCGCCCTGTGTGTGCCCCTCCTGAGGGGTGACCGGGTTCTCGGGGTGATGAACGCTAACAACAAGAAAAACGGTGAGACGTTTGAGGAGTCGGACCGGGATCTCCTGGTCACCATGGCTGCGCAGGTTGCCATGTCCATTGACAACGCCAGGCTTTTCGCAGGGCTGGAAGAAAAAGCGGAGGCCCTCAGACAGGCGCACGAAGAACTGGTGAGACTGGACAGGGACAAGACCGAGATGATCCTTAACATCTCCCATGAACTGAAAACGCCTCTGACCACCATTATCGGGTTTGCGAGCCTTATCCCGTCTCTGAAACTGAGCGGAGAGACCGAGAGCCTGATGGAGTTTCTGGTGTATCTCGAGGACTCGGCATCTCATCTGAACCATCTGGTGGAACGCATTCTTGAACTCTTCCGGCTGGAAGCGGGTCGGATGCCCCTCAGGTTGGAGCCGCATCCTGTCCACGAAGTGGTTGACGCAGTACTTCTGGAGATGGAAAAAACCCTCGGGGATCGGGAAGTCAGCATGGATTTAAGCAGTGCTGCTGATGTCATGTTCCATTGCGACATCAGGCTTTTCACGAGGGCTCTGGTGCTGGTTCTGGAAAATGCGGTCAAGTTTTCTCCCAGGGACAAGCCCATTGAGATCACGGCGTTTAAATATAATCAAATGCCGGAAGTTCCGGACTACGCGGGGAACTTTGAAAAGGTGTTGTCCCAGGAACGCGGAAGCGGCTGGATCCGGATTGTTATCCGCGATTATGGTAAAGGAATAAAGGAAAAGGACATTCCAAGAATATTCGAAAAGTTCAAGCAGCTCGGGGATATTATGACGGACAAACCGGCAGGCATCGGTCTTGGCCTCTCCATAGCCAGGGCAATCATGGAACGTCACCATGGGGCAATTTGGGCGGATCTGGCTTCCGGTGGAGGTAGCAGGTTTCATCTGCTTTTGCCAATGGCTTAAATCGAGACGTGATTTGCGGCGTCAGGAAGGATGGCTCTATCATGGGAAACAGCAGCAACGGTAAAAAAATACACTACGACGGGACACTGATTCCCGGGAAAGACGGCCAGATGATGGAGTTCAGTCCGATGACCAAGCTCATTGTCGGTGGTTTCAAGGCTGCCGCGGTGTCCGCCGATATCCGCGATCAAGGGAACGGCCGTCTCGATATGGGCCTTATCGTAGCAGAAAGAGGGGCCACCGTTGCGGGGGTCTTCACAAAAAACGCTCTTTCAGCTGCCCCCGTTCGCCTTTGCCGTAAGAGGGCCGAGTCCGGGAAGGCCGCCGCCATCCTGGTCAACAGCGGGAATGCCAACAGCATGACCGGAACGGCAGGTGACGAGGATGCTGCCTACCTGTGCAACGCACTGGCCGATCGCCTCAGAGCTCCGGATGACGTCATCCTTCCCTGTTCCACGGGGGTGATAGGTGTCCGGCTGCCGGTAGACAGGATGGAGGCGGCCCTCGATCCTCTGATCGCCAACCTTTCGGAGGGAGGCCTGGAGGGCTTCACCCGTTCCATCATGACCACCGATACCATGCCCAAGTGTTCCAAGAGCGAGGCCGAACTGGAACTGGGAACGGCCACCATCGTTGGTGTCGCAAAGGGGGCGGGGATGATCTCCCCCGATATGGCCACCATGCTGGCTTTCATTCTCACAGATGCCAGGATCGATGTGGAATGGCAGCGCAACACCCTGAAGGATTCAGTCAAGGATACGTTCAACACCATCACCGTGGACGGTGATTCGAGCACGAACGACACGGTGCTGCTCCTTGCGTCGGGTGTCGGACCGGAGGTTCGCACCTGGCAGGACACGGCGGCATTCCAGAAAGCGGTTCACCAGGTTTGCAGCGATCTGGCCGGGATGATTATCTCCGACGGGGAGGGGAGCAAGAAGGTCGTCAATGTCAAGGTCACCGGCGCTGAGGAGACCGAGGATGCACTGAGGGTTGCCCGTACCGTAGCGGATTCCGTCCTTGTCAAGACGGCCATCGCGGCCGGAGACCCCAATTGGGGCAGGATCGGCGCTGCTGTTGGCCGATCAGGGGTGGAGCTTGATCCTTCCCGTTTCTCGATCCAGATCGGGGAGGTGAAGATCGTCGAGGAAGGAGAGATTGTCGACGGGTTTCAGGAGGAACGGGTTGCGGAGGTCATGAAGCGCCAGCAGTACGACATCCTGATCGGCGTTGGGGACGGGGATTGTGACGGGACCATACGAACCTGTGACCTGACAGAGGAGTATGTTCGGATCAACTGTGATTATCGGTCATAATATACGGAATCGGGAAGAGAGAATGCAGACTTTATAAGAAGATTGGCTCGTTTTTCAGGAGTGGTTTAATCCCCATTGAATTCGGCGCATTTCTTCCCTCTTCTGCCTTCTTCCTTCTGGCTTGAACCTTTAAATACTTGCCACCTTTGCCGTTTTCTGGTATTTGAAAGCGCTTACCAATTTCACACGTCCCGGGTCTCGCGGCAGGTGTCCCCCGTAGCCTTGTGCGGAGGGGGATGGCCGCTGGAATCGATGGGGCGGAGGAACAAACCGAACCTGGAAGGAGAAAGTCAATGGCAGTGATCACCATGAAACAGTTGCTAGAGGCCGGCGGTCAGTTCGGCCACCAGACGCGCCGCTGGAACCCCAAAATGAAGAAATATATCTTCGGGGCCAGAAACGGCATCTACATCGTTGATCTTCAAAAGACCCTGAGGCAGTTCAAGGAATCCTACCGCTTTGTGAGAGAACTGTCCTCCGGAGGGGGAAAGATCCTTTTCGTGGGGACCAAAAAACAGGCTCAGGAATCCATCTTCGAAGAGGCCCAGAGATGCTCGATGCCCTATGTCAACCATCGCTGGCTCGGTGGAATGCTCACCAATTTTTCCACAATCAGGAAAAGCGTTGGACGGCTGAAGAAATATGAAACGATGGAAGAGGAGAAGAACT
Source organism: uncultured bacterium (assembly GCA_965603295.1). Classification (GTDB taxonomy): domain Bacteria; phylum BMS3Abin14; class BMS3Abin14; order BMS3Abin14; family BMS3Abin14; genus JAFGWO01. Next base: position 3,551 of record CBFDCL010000135.1, read on the forward strand.
GGGGTAGTTTCACTAAGAAGGAGATCCTCAACATCACCAAGGAGAAAGAAAAGCTGTCCAGGTCCTTAGAGGGTATCAAGGACATGGGTAAACTTCCCGATGCGATCTTCATCGTTGATACTAAACGGGAGGAGATCGCGGTGAAGGAAGCACGTAAACTGGGGATCCCGGTCATCGCTGTGGTTGACACCAACTGTGACCCTGATGTGATCGAATACGTCATTCCGGGCAACGATGATGCCATCAGGTCCATCAGGCTGTTCTCATCGAAGATCGCCGATGCCGTTATCGAGGGACAACAGCTCGTGGGTGCCGGTGAAGTGGGGATGTTGGAAGCACAGGCCCCGGCTGACGGGGCGGGCGATGCCGGGGAGCCGGAAGATCTGGTCGATGAGGGCGATGCTGAGAAGCCGGAAGATCTGGTCGATGAG
>CBFDCL010000136.1:0-3970 GCA_965603295.1 uncultured bacterium
TTCTCGCTTACCCCGGAGAAAACGAGAGGACGATACGAACCCTTTTCAGCGAGGAGAGCATCGCGGAGATCCGTCGTCCCGCAGGCTACGAAGACCAACCGCTGGCCACAACTCTTCGCACCTTAATCAAGCGTCAGAGGGAACTGCCGAAACTCATCGCCCAATTGAGCGGACAGTTAGAACGTCTTTCCCAACGCTGGTACGGGACCTTAAACCGCATCCATGTCATTCTCAGGGAACGAATGGACACACTCAATACACTGGGGATGAGCGCCCACAGCCGGCACACCTTCTTTCTGAGAGGATGGATCCCGGAGGAAAAGGTCGGGCGCATTTTCGAGGTTATCAACAGCAATTTCGATGAGGAGATTCTCGTCGAGGTGTCCCAGATTCCGTTCGATGAACTCGACGAGGTCCCCGTTCAGCTGAGGAACCATCCCCTGACGAAGGGGTTTGAGCCCTTCATCAGGCTTCTGGCCCTCCCCAGGTACGGGACGCTGGACCCGACCCCTTTCATGGCCATCTTCTTCCCCATTTTTTTCGGCTTCATCCTGGGGGATATTGCCTATGGTCTCGTGCTTATCGGTCTCTCCACAGGATTTTATCGAAAATTCAGGCGCAATCCCCTGATACAGGGCGTATGCACTGTATTTATTTTAAGCGGCATCTGGGCATCCGTTTTCGGACTTCTTTTCGGCGAATTCCTTGGAAACCTGGGGGAGCACTGGGGACTTCACCCCATCCTCATGGACCGGGCTAATCTTTTCCTTCCCCTTTTGTTCATCGCGGTGGGTATCGGCTTTGCTCACATCATGCTCGGTTTCTTCCTGAACATGGTCGTTTCCATCCGGAACGGACACCGAAAACACGTGATTTCCTCCATAGCGAACCTGCTTTCCCTCACCGGACTCATCGCCGTTGTTATCGGGGCAACGGGATATTTCCCTGGCGGGAAGAAGCTTGGCATCTCCCTCCTCCTCATTGGAATCCCCATGCTTGTTTTTTCCGAAGGGTTTGTGGGTCTCATGGAGTTCTTGAAAACTTTCGGAAACATCCTTTCTTATGCGCGCCTCATGGCCATCGGGGTCTCATCGGTAATCCTTGCGCAGGTAGCCAACACCATAGGGGGGCTCATGGAGTCCCTTTTCGTGGGAATCATGGTGGCTCTGGTGTTCCACACCCTGAGCTTCGCACTGGGCGTTTTTTCCCCAACCATCCACTCCCTGCGTCTTCACTATGTGGAATTCTTCGGCAAGTTCTTTCAACCAGGGGGAAAACCCTATGAACCTTTCAGAAGATACAACGCACTTAAACAGAATGGATGACCTTGTGACCTGCCCTGGAACCCGGTGTTCCGGTCCAGTGAACCCTGAACAGGGCACCTGTTTTTTCGAACCTGGCCATAAAAGTTTATCGGGAACAATACGACCGGTACCATGAAAGGGGGGAAATCATGTCTGACACTATCTTTATCGCTTTTGCCGCTGCGCTGGCCATTGGCCTTCCAGCTCTTGCCACCGGTTGGGCCCAGTCCCGGATCGGTTCAGCCGGAGCCGGTGCCCTGGCCGAGAAACCGGAAACCGCCGGGACGATCATCATTCTGTTGGCAATCCCGGAAACGATGGTGATCCTTGGTTTCGTCATCGCATTCCTCATCCTGGTGATGCTGAAATGAACGATGAGACTCCCTCTGCTTCCGGCCGCGGTCGCCTCATTGAAAGTTTGTGGCGGGATGCCAAGAGAGAAGCCGACCAGTGCATTGCCAGAGCAAAGACCGAAGCCCGGAAACTCCTCGAGGACACCGCTTTGTTCCGGGAACGCGAGATGGCTCAATCCTCCGAAAAAGCCGAACGGGAGGCAAAGCCTCATGTTGCGATGATCCTTAACCAGGCGCGGGGCCGGGCCAGGCAGATCCTGCTCGAGGGGCGCTACTCTTTTTTAAACTCCTGTTTCGATGAGGTCCTGGGGCTCATCACCGGGAACAACGCCCTCCAGGAAAGGGTCAGGTCCTCTTTCTCTCCCTTGCTGGAACAGGCCTTATCCGCCCTTGGGAACCAGGATTCCGTGGAAATACTTCTGAATCCTGTGGACATGGAAAAGGCCCGCTCCGTCCTGGATGGGACGGGGACCGCCTTCGATCTGGTGACCGATGAAAACATTCGCGGCGGTGCCATGCTGAAGGGAAACTGTGGATCCCTTGTAGCGGACAGCACCCTCGAAACCCGAATGAGTGTCTTGAGGAAAAGACCGCCCATTGACCTCCTGCAGATGATCCACCCAGGGGAGGATCGATGAGCGGTCCCCGGACCAGGGGACAATGGTTTCGTCACACCCTATAGGAGATGGAGAATGAGCCGGGAAATCGAATATTTCAATGCTCGCCTGTGGGGAATGCGAAGCTTTTTATTGCCGGAAGCCCTGTACGAATCGCTGCTTGAGGCAAACACCAGGGATGCATGGACCTCCGTTCTCAGGGACACCCCATACGGCGAGTTCCTCGGGCCTTCATTCGAGCTGGATGACAGCAGGGTTTTGTTCCGCGCCATAGATGCCTCTATCGCCCAGCGCACCCACCGATTGACGCGGCTTGCATCCGGAAGACCTGCTGTCGCCCTCAGGATATGTCTGGCCGAACAGGATCTTCAAAACCTGCTTACCGTTGTCTCCGGCATCCACCACCATTCCAGTCCTCTGGATATTTTGTCCGGAACACTGGCAGGCAGCCTCATCGGAAGCGAACAGCTCCAAGCTCTGGTTCACTGCCATAACACACGGGAGGCCGCTGACTATCTCACCACATGGGGATATCCCTACCATTCAATTTTCCGCCGTTCCCTTGGTCGTCATCCGGACAAGCCTTTGTCCGAACAACGCCTGGATCTTAACCGCGGGTTTATGGATGCCCTTATCGCCGATGCTCACGAATGCGGATATCCTGTGATTCTCCGGTTCATGAGGGAGCGCATTGACAGGACCAACCTCATAACCGCACTCATGTGGCGTTCCCTTCCATCGGACAGAGCTCCGTCTGAGTTCTTCCTTCCGGGAGGACAGTGGGTTCAGCGGAAAACTTTTAACCGTATGCTCGCCGCATCGAGCCTCGGTCACGTCATCTCCCTCCTTCCACCCGGACCCTTTAAAACAAGCGCGAACCGGGCGGAACAGAAATTGAGCGACCCGACAAGAATCTCCCTGTTCGAAACCTCTCTGGAATGGGAGATCATCCACCGCTACAGCAGACCGCTGACTATGGATCCCCTGGGTGCTGAATGGACCCTCGGCTTTCTGCTTCGACTCCGCAGGGAGGGGATCAGGATCAAACAATCGCTCACACGGCTTCTATACGAGATACCCATCGATCTGTTCCTGGAGATGTCGGCTTATGCCTGAGATCCTTGTTATCGGTGAACCTGAGATCATCAAGGGGTTCGCGCTCGCAGGAGCGAAAATCAAACCCGAAAGCGATCCAAAGCGGGCAGGGTGGCTGTTCGAGCAGCGGATGAGAACACGGAACGCCGAAATCATCGTGGTTACGGAGAACCTGTTCGAACGGATCCCCGAAAGGACGCGCACCCTTGCCGAAGCCAGTGCGCAGCCGATCTTCGTGACGCTCCCCCGCCCCGCCGGAATCGAGAGCCTGGAGGGAGCCGAAGACCTGGTCTCAAGGATCATCAGGAGGGCGATCGGCTACAGGCTGAAGATCAGGAGATAGATCTTGAATCTTGAATCTTGAATTTTGAAATTTGGAATAATCCTGAGGGGTTCTCTCATGGAAGAAACAGGCCAGATTTACCGCATCTCGGGCTCAACAGTCGAAGCGACCGGCCTCCCTGCCGCCCGCATGTACGATGTGGCGAAGGTGGGTAACCTGGGTATCATGGGTGAGATCATCCGCATCGAAAGGGATATCACCACGATCCAGGTCTACGAGGAAACCTCTGGCCTATCCGTGGGTGAGCCTGTCATTTCC
>CBFDCL010000137.1:0-3957 GCA_965603295.1 uncultured bacterium
TGGGTTGTCTCGTACTTCTTCAGGAACTCCACGATCTCCGGCGCTTTCTTGGTCAGTCCCGAATTCACGTAGATCTTTACCCTTACCGAGGGATAAGCGCACTTCGCTGTGGACTGGAAGACTTTCTCGTCGTAAGCCGGTTCCTCGAGGGGCGTCATGTCGAAAAGCCCCAGGACCCAGGTGGGCGCCCAGTAATATCCAACCCACGGTTCGCCCTTCTTATAGGCACCAGCGAGGGATGCCACCAGGGCGGCGCCGGAGCCGGGCAGGAACAGGTTGAAGGAGTCGTTGAGATCGTAGGCCCCAAACTTCTTCTCGTTGATCTTCTCGCACTCCCAACCGGCGATGCACGAGTAGAACCGGCCCTTGCCCGGGTCCTCGACGTCTTTAAACAGCTTGGCGTATTTGGGCAGATCGCTCACGGACTTGAGATCCGGCGCCATGGGCTTGATACCCCTGGCGGGATCGCCCTTGATCACGTAAGTGGGGACCAGCCAGCCCTGCCAGCTGTCCGGGAAGTTGTCGCCAAGGTCGAGAACCGTTCCGGCAGCAACAGCCTTGTCCGCGGCTTCCTTCTGGTTCGCGTACCAGACCTCCATGTTGATGTCGATGTCTCCCCGTACCGTTCCCTGGAACAGGGGGATGGTCTCTCCGGGAATAAAGTCGATCCCGTAACCGTAACCGTTCTCAACGATAAAGCCCGCTATCCGGTTGTGGACCTGGGCACTGTCCCAGCCTAGGTCGGCGAACACGAGTGTGTCTTTTGCCAGGGCATCCCCGGCGCCAAGGGTGAGGACGAGCCCCATCATGACAAACCCCATCGTTAAGATGGCGACACCCCACTTACAATTTCCTCTATTCCGTTTGAGCATGGTGTTCCTCCTTCCTGAAACAATCGATAAACCCTGCCGTGGACCGAACGCGGATCGAACCGAAACGGGACAATGACAGGAACAGCGGGAAGAAGGACCCCTGCAGCCGGAAATAGGAATGGATAAGTTGATGAGGCCGAAGGGCTCTTCGCCCGGTGACAAGACGATCAGAACTTATGGGGGTTTTTTGGGAGGCGGTTCCGGCAACAAGAAACGATCACCCGATATTCCCTGGTGATTTCTCTTGCGATGAACCAGCACAAGCGGGAAAGGAGATCGACTACCGGAAGTCGAAATGATCATACCAAGCTTTCGGGAGAAAGACAACCGAGGGGGGAAGGATAAGAAGGAGTTTGAGAGTTTGAGAGTTTGAGAGTTTGAGAGTTTGAGGTTTGAAGTTCAGCCTTCTTCCCCGGCGGGGAAAAGGTCGCCTCACGCAAAGCCGCCAAGGACCTCAAGAAAAGCTGACAACAAATAAACAGGTTTAACCAATCAATTCATTGATCCTCTTTGCGTCCTTTGTATCTTGAGCGACCGCAGGGAGCGGGCGTGAGGAAGAGGTTTGAGAGTTTGAGAGTTTGAGAGTTTGAAAGTTTGGAATCACGTTTAACGTTAAACGTTATACGTTCAACTTTTAATTTGACCTTCCCTCGGACTCTGAACTTTCCTGAGAGGAGGGCGGCCACTGTTATCCATCCTGTTGGGAATCCGGGAATAAGATCATTGCCGGCTTTGATCCGTCACCGTGTTTTCAGGTAGGATGAAGACACTTTGAACCGCGTTTTGGGCTGTTGATGCCCGGAAAGGGGTGCAGCATGAGGATCATGGGAATATCAGGGAGCCCCAGGCGGGGAGGCAACTCCGATCTCATCCTCGGAAAAATCCTGGAAGGGGCGGGAGAACATGGGGCCCAGACCGAGTCCGTTTACCTTTCGAACCTGAGTTTCTCTTCCTGCGTTGGTTGTGAACGATGCCGAAAGGACCAGATCTGTACACGTTTCGAAGACGACCTGACTCCTCTGTATCCCGGGATCCTCGAAGCCCGGGGGATGGTTCTTGTATCGCCGGTCTACAATTACAACCTCACTTCCTGGATGAAGGCGTTCATCGACCGGCTTTACTGTTTTTATGAATTTGACGATGAACGGCCAAGAGGCTGGTCAAGCCGTCTTGCCGACCAGGGACGCAAAGCCCTTCTCGCTATCGTAGCCGAACAGACCTCCCGCAAAGACCTGGGTGTCACCATGGAAGCCCTGCGCCTTCCCATACAGGCCCTGGGTTACGAGATCCTGGATGAGATACCCGTGACGGGTATGTTCGAGGCCGGGATCGTGAAAAACCACCCCGGAGTTCTCGACCAGGCCTCGGAAACGGGGAAAACATTAGTTAAGAGTCTAGAGTCTAGCATCTAGTGTCTTGAATCTTGAATTTTGAATCTTAGATCCTAGACATTATTATTTAACGTGAACTCCCAGGCGCACCAGTACTCCTCCGGGTGGTCGTCGGGAGGACAGGCCAGACAGCGCACCCGGATCCGCGGGTCAACCTCTCGGGCGAACTCCGTGTATTCCACGATTCCCACCGATTTACACGGAAAATCGGGAAGCCCTTTTCTCTTCCTCGCCGACTGGACTCTGCAGTCCTTCATCCGCAGGACTGCCCGGGTGTCTGAAGCGTCAACCGTTTCCTGGATATTGATCCGGGAGTAGAACCTCTGGTTCAGACACAGCAGCAGGGCCTCGATCCCCCCCCCGGGTTCCAGGCTCAGCCTTTTCATGATCCTTCGTGCCTCAATTACGGTGAACCTTCTCCACGCTTCTCGGTCGGCGTCAATGGCCGCCTCCATCCCGTGCACCGATTCCACAGCCTGGAACCAGAGCCCGTCGTGGGCAAGCCAGTTCTTGGCATCATCTTCGATGATCCGGATCAGTTCTTCTTTTGACAGCTTTTCCAGGAGACGAACCCCATCCGGAACCTCCGCATTCTTCATAAACACTCCTTTACTTCAGTACGCGTTGAGTTGACAGTGAGTAATAGCAGCAGATGAAATTACAGTGAATCGAATTGTGGGGGCTGCCAATCCTCGCCTGCGGCTGTGACTTGTTTCAGCGCTTCATTCGGGGCCGCTCATCCCTGTGTCAGCGCATAAGAGATATCCACCCCCTGGCCTTTGGTCTTTGGGCTTTGGCCTTTGGGCTTTGGACTCTTTCTACCCCACCAGCATCCTGGCTTGTTCCCATCCTGCCTTCCGGGACCTTTCCACCGTCTCCGGTGAAAAATCCAGAATCGACCCCAGATGCCCGCTGGGTTCGATGATGAGGTATTTGTAATATTTGTACGCTTTGCCCTTGGTGTTGTGGAGGGTCACTTTTTTCCGGGCTGCTTCCTGTACGTTGTGGTTGATGTGTGTAAACTGGTGGATGTCGGAATAGATAATTTCCGAGGAGGCGATGTCCAGTGCCCGCTGGGCGATGTCGAGGATGTTTGCAAGCGGCTCCTTGAGAGGAGCCGGATGCCTTGGCCAGCAGTTAATCACCACCACCTCGTCCGGTTCGCCGTCCAGAACATCCCCGATAGGCGAGAACCGCCTGAGGGATCCGTCCACCATCATCTGACGGTCGGTGGATACATACTGAGGAGCCCAGACGATCGGTACCACTGTCGAGGCGAGAACCGCCTTTTTGATGTTCGGATCGTCGCCCCTGTAAACGGTGTAGCGTCCGGTTCTCAGGGAAACGGTCCCGATCCTCAGATCCTTCACGATCTCCCCCGGTTTCACCTCTTTATCAACGATGGATGCCAGGGGATCGTTACAGTAGATGGATTTGGCTCCAAAGAATAACTTAAGAGCCGTGAAAAAGTTGAAGCGGCCTTTGAAGACCTCTTCACGCCGGATATTCTCCCAGATGGACGCGAGGCGATCATACTTTTCCATGGCCAGCATGGTCCCGTTCAGAGCTCCAACAGAGATTCCGGCGATGATATCCCAGGAATAACCCTTCTCCTCGCGCAGATATTTCTCAGCCCCCACCTGGAAGGCTCCCTTGGCTCCTCCGCCGCTCAGTACCAGGGCTGTTTTACCCAT
>CBFDCL010000138.1:0-3940 GCA_965603295.1 uncultured bacterium
AAACAACTACATCCAGTATGTCCGAAAGGGTCCAGTCGCCCGCTTCGGCAAGCTGAGCCATGGCGTAAAGGCAGTTTAACTCCTTGATCCTTTCTCGAAGGGCCCAGGCGGCCTTGGAGGGATCGCTCTCTTCCTCGACGGGGAGACGCCAGCGAAAAGGTTCCGACTGAAACGTTTTATCCCCTTCAGAAGGGTGTGGGAAGTCCATGTGGGCGGGCCTTTTGGCCATGATAACCTCCCTTGATGCCTATATATCAAGTGCATTTCATGGGCATAAAAAGCATACAAGCTATGCCCATGAATTATAGGCATTAAATGTGCATTCAAACCGTATTGTTCCCAAAAAATATAACACATTAGGATATCGTCAATCAACCCCACCCAAATTCACTATTTTTTCACAGTTTATCCGGATGTTCATCCTGAGTGGATGGACCGAATGTTAAAGGAGGTACCCATGTCCCCCTCACTTGACCCCATTCTTCGGGGCCGAAAAAGTCAGCCCCAGCTGCTCGTTGAGGTTCTTCAGGACATTCAGCAGGAACACGGCTGGATCTCCAGGGATGCCATCACCACCGTCTCCCGTGAGCTGGGGGTGCCCCTCATGGAAGTTTTTCGGGTCGCCCATTTTTACAAGGCTTTTTCCCTTCTTCCCAGGGGCAAGAATGTTCTGACCCTGTGCATGGGAACGGCCTGTCACGTCAGGGGCTCTAGCCCCCTTCTCGAACAGGCCCTGGGGCTCCTCGATATTCAGATCGGCGAGACCACCTTGGATGGTTTTTTCACGGTGGAGGCGGTCAATTGTGTCGGGGCGTGCGCGTTGGCCCCTGTGGTTATTCACAACGGTGTCTATCATCCTCACATGACACCCGCCAAACTCCGGGCGCTAATCACCGGCCTTCAGAAAAAAGAGGAGGGACCCGGACATGCCTAGGATCTCTGACGCCCTGGATCTCATGAAAACAGCTCACCGGTTCGCCGCCGAGCGGGATGACGAAAAGGTCGTCCTGACGTTGTGCGGAGGCACCGGCTGCAAGGCCTCCCGATGCCAGGACGTTATCGATGAGGTAAGCAAGCAGCTAAGCGAACAGGGGTTGAGCGAGAAGGTCCGCACCCGGGTTACCGGGTGCCACGGGTTTTGCGAGCAGGGCCCCATCATGATCGTCGGACCGGACAGGGTGTTTTACTGCCATGTCAAACCGGGGGATGTCGAGGAGATCCTTGACCATGCCGTCAACGGCGGCGATGTTGTCGAAAGGCTTCTTTACACCGATCCTTCGACGGGGAAAAAAGCGGCCACGGAGAACGACATTCCTTTCTATCAGGCCCAGACCCCGACCCTGCTCTCCCTGAACAAACGCCTGGATCCTTGCTCCATCGAGGATTATCTCGCCATCGATGGCTACTCGGCCCTGACGAAAGTTCTCACGGATATGGGTCCGGACGAGGTTATCGATGAGATGAACGCCTCCGGTCTTCGGGGGCGGGGCGGCGGCGGGTTCCCCACAGGCCGGAAGTGGGCTGCCTGCAGAGCCGCCCATGGAGAAGAGAAGTACATCATCTGCAACGCGGATGAAGGGGACCCGGGGGCTTTCATGGACCGCTGCCTCCTCGAGGGAAATCCCCATCAGGTACTCGAGGGGATGCTCATTGGGGCCTGGGCGATCGGGGCCCAGGAGGGTTTCATCTATGTCCGCAACGAATATCCCCTCCAAGGAAGCGGTTCGACAGGCCAGGGAATACGGCCTTCTTGGAAAGAACATCCTCGGTTCGGGACTCGATTTCGATGTGGAGATCGTCCGGGGCGGGGGGGCTTTCGTCTGCGGCGAATCAACAGCTCTCATTGCGTCCCTCGAGGGAAAGGTCGGGGAGCCGAGGCCAAAGGATGTTGAACCTGTGGAACACGGCCTCTGGAACAAGCCGACGACGGTCAACAATGTCGAGACCTGGGCCAACGTCCCGTCCATCATCACCAAAGGCGGGTACTGGTTCGCGGACATGGGTACCGAAGGCAGCAAGGGAACGAAGATTCTGGCTCTAACGGGCCAGATCAAGAATACCGGGCTGGTGGAAATCGCTTTCGGAACCACGATCCGCACCATCGTGGAGGAAATCGGCGGGGGCGGCCTGAACGGCAGGAAGATAAAAGCCGTACAGACCGGCGGTCCTTCCGGGGGATGCCTTCCGGAGTCCATGTTCGACCTTCCGGTGGATTTTGACGTTCTGGAGGAAAAAGGGTCCATGATCGGCTCAGGCGGGCTGGTTGTTATGGACGATAAAACCTGCATGGTTGACGTCGCCAGGTACTTCCTCGAATTTCTCCAGGATGAATCATGCGGCAAATGCGTTCCGTGCCGGGTCGGTGTCAGCCGGCTCCTCGAGATCGTCAAGGCCATCACGGAAGGCAGGGGAAAACCCGAACATATTCCGCTGCTAAGAGACCTGGGCGAAACCATCGCCGAGACCTCGCTGTGCGGCCTTGGAAAAACAGCACCCAACCCGGCTCTTTCCACCCTGAACTATTTCCTGGATGAGTACGAAGCCCATATCAACGAGAAACGCTGCCCGGCGGGTGTGTGCAAAGCCCTCATCCATTATTCCATCGACCCCGACAAGTGTGACGGCTGCATGGCGTGCCTGAACTCCTGCCCCCAGGGAGCCATCCAGGGGGAGAAAAAGCAGGTCCACTCCATCGACACCCAACTGTGCGACAAGTGCGGCATCTGCGTGGCCAGCTGCACCCGCGAAGCTATCGCCGTTCACTAATATGGAGGAAAAAGTCATGAACCAGTACGTGACGTTGACAATAGACGGATCGAAAGTCAGCATTCCGAAGGGGTCCAGCGTCCTTGATGCCGCCATCCGGTACGGCATCTGCATCCCCCACCTTTGCTACCTGCCGGCGATTTCGGAGATCGGTTCCTGCAGGATGTGCATCGTTGAAAACATTGTCGGCGGGGAGGCTAAGATCACCACGTCTTGCACCCTCGTTGCCAAGGAAGGTATGGAGATCCGGGCCAACTCGGAAAAGGTCAAAAAGCTTCGCAAAAACATCGCCGAACTGCTGGTAGCCCAGGCGCCCAACTCAAGGGCGCTCCAGGACCTGGCGGTGAAGTGCGGTGTCACCGAAGTGCGCTTCCCGTTTCGGCACGACGACTGCGTTCTGTGCGGACGTTGTGTAAGGGTCTGCAGGGAACTTTACCAGGCCCATGCCATCGGGTTCGTGGGCAGGGGTGATGAGCGGCATGTGGAGTTCCCTTTTGGTGAGCGCCCTGATTTCTGCAAGCGCTGCTGGGCATGCGTGGATCTTTGTCCCACGAAGGAAACCCCCTGCGACGGGCCCATGATGCCGGGGGAAGAGTACCTTTGCGGCAAGTGCGAATCAACGGTTTCCCCTCCCCAGTTCGATGAGGGGGACTGTATCCGGTGTGACATGGGAAAAGGGTTCGACTGCGTAAGGCACAAGATGTAATAAGATTTGAAGATAGAAGGTAAGATAAAAAATTTCATGTTTCAAACTGGGCCGCTCACGCGGCCTTTTTTTCAAATTCAAGATTGATCCAAAATCCAGAATAAATATCAGAATATTTTTTTCAGGGATGAAGGGGATGGAAGGGATGGGGAGTTCCAGATTTTTCCTTGCCCCATTTCCGACAGTCAACACTGAGATCGCTTCGCAAAGGATTAGCTCGCGATGACACCACTTTCACAACTTTAAACTAATAACGGGAACAGTCCAACGTGTAACGGGGGAATTCAGTCCAGAGTCCAGGGTCCAGAGAGACCGTCCAACGTTTTTCTTGGATCTCGGATTTTGGATCTTGGATTCCTTTCGCAACCTCAAACCTCAAACTGAAACTTTCAAACTCTCAAACTTTCAAACTCTCAAACTCTCAAACTCTCAAACTCTCAAACTTTCAAACTCTCAAACTCTCAAACT
>CBFDCL010000139.1:0-3845 GCA_965603295.1 uncultured bacterium
ATGAATATTAAAGCCGAAATAAAGCGCCAGATGGATATCATCGCCCGCGGGACGGTAGATCTCATCTCCAGGGAGGAACTCGAGAAGAAACTGGAACGGTCTCTGGTTGAAGGGGTCCCGTTGCGCGTCAAGGCCGGTTTTGATCCCACCGCACCGGACCTTCACCTGGGTCACACGGTCCTGATGCAGAAGATGCGTCATTTTCAGGACCTGGGGCACCAGGTGATCTTCCTCATCGGGGACTTCACCGGGATGATTGGTGACCCCACGGGGCGTTCGGAGACCAGAAAGGCCCTCACCGTGGAACAGATCCGGGCCAACGCCGCCACATACCAGGAACAGACCTTCAGGATCCTGGACCCCGACCGGACCGAGATCTCCTTTAACAGCACCTGGATGAAGGAGATGTCCGCCGAAGGGCTCATCGAGGTCGCCGCGAGGTACAGCGTGGCAAGGATGCTCGAGAGGGATGACTTCAGAAAACGGTACGCCGAACAGCGTCCTATCAGCATCCACGAATTTCTTTACCCCCTTGTCCAGGGCTACGATTCCGTAGCCCTGAGGGCAGACGTGGAGCTTGGGGGAACGGACCAGAAGTTTAATCTCCTCGTAGGCAGGGACCTGCAGAGGGATTTCGGACAGGAGCCGCAGATCGTTATCACGATGCCTCTCCTGGAGGGGACGGACGGCGTTCAGAAAATGAGCAAGTCGTTCGGGAATTACATAGGGGTCACCGAGTCGCCGGGGGAGATCTACGGGAAGGTGATGTCAATCTCCGACAATCTCATGGTGCGATATTATGAACTGCTCAGCTCCATCAGCGTCGAGGAGCTAAGGGAACTCGGAACCGCTATCGATGAGGGTCGGACACATCCCATGGACGCGAAACGGGCCCTGGCAAGGGAGATCGTGAGCCGCTACTACGAAAGCGCGGCGGCCCGGGAGGCGGAAGATCAGTTTACCAGGCGGTTTTCGGAGAGGAGGCCGTTAGAGGAACTTGCTGGAGATGAATCCATTCCCGCTTTCGAGATGGAGGGGGGAGGGGATATGCCGTTGTTCAAGGTGCTTCAGGAAGCCGGAGTGACGAAGAGCAGTTCCGAGGCCATACGATTGATCAAAGCCGGTGCGGTGAGAATAAAGGATGAAAAGATCATGGACACCCAGTTCATCGTTACCCCGGAAACCGGGGTGATCAAAGCCGGCAAGAAGTTCATCCGCATCGTAAAAAAATAAACATGAAGAATTTTAAGTTGAAACCTGAACATATACAGCCCCTCTTCACTCTACACTCCCTGTCCGCCAAAGCCTTGGCGAAGGTGGATGCACTCTGCACTACCTTTTCCCGTTGGACCCGAAAATTCACCCCTGAAAAGAAGGGGGCCTTTAAAGCGCTGTTATCAGGGATCTTCTGCGCGGTCCTCCTTTTTGTCGCTCTTTCCGCTCTTTTCCCGGACGCACGATCCTCCGCGTCATCGGCAGAGGCATCCCCGGTTGAGGCGGTATTCAGAATTGATCCGGACCTGATACTCGACCCCGGCCAGGGGGTGGGGGTATCCGCTTCCGGCCCTCTTATGCAAAGGGCCCTGTCTCTGGCTCACACCGAAGAGGTGAGGATCCAGCTCGAGCACTTCCTGACCGACAAACGTCCGGAGATCCGGGAATCCCTGGGTCTGTCAACGAAATACCTGGAGCACATCAAGCCTGTCCTGGAGGAATACGGGCTCCCCGCCGAACTGGGATTCCTCTGCGTCATCGAGAGCGGATACCACCTCTCGGCCAGAAGCCACGCCGGTGCCGTCGGTATGTGGCAGATGATCCGGGCTACCTCGACGCGGTTTGACCTTGTGACTAACAGGTGGGTCGACGAACGGCTGGATTTTATCCGGAGTACCGAGGGGGCGGCCAGGTTCCTCAGCTATCTCATGGGGATGTTCGATGATTGGGACCATGTGCTGGCGGCCTACAACGCCGGGGAGGGCAGGGTCAGAAAGGCTGTGAGAAAGGCGAAGCTGCTTAACCTCGAACCGACCTTCGAAAATCTGCGGTTGCCCAGGGAAACCAGGATATATGTCCCCGCCTTTTACGCCGCTCTCCTCATCGCTTTGGAACCCGAAAGGTACGGGCTTTTCCCTGATTATCAGCCGCCCGTTGATTTCGTGGAGGTAAGGATCCCGGGCGGGGTTCCCCTCGCCACGATTTCACGGCACATGGGTTGCGATGTGGAGTCCCTCCGCTCCCTGAACCTCTCCATTCTCAGGGATCGGGTGCCTTTTTCGGAGGGAGGTTTCCCCCTCAAAATTCCATGTTCGGTGGATCCGGACAGGGCCAGGACCGTGGCCCAGAGCTTCAGCGAGATCCAGTATGTGAGCTACCGTGTCCGGAAGGGGGACACCCTTTGGGACATTTCCAGAAAATTCGGGGTCAGCATGTCCAGGATCTCCCGCGCGGGTCAGCAGAAGGGCAGCCCCTCGAAGATCTTTCCCGGGGAAGTTCTTCTGGTGGCATTGACGGCGGGGGGGGCAGGTTAAGGGGCAGGAGTCGGAATCCAGAAGCCAGAATCCAGTAGGAAAAGCTTTTTTTTCGGCATTTACAAAGATTTCTCCTGACTTCTGACTCCTGTATCCTGGTTCCTTGAAATTTTCTTCGAAAACTTTATTTTACGCCTTGACATACCATTCGGTAATCGTTATATTTCGCGGCTGTTGCCTTGATCACTGTATCGTTGGACCAGCAGCAAGTTAAGGCGGCATTTCCTTGACAGGCGGCAAGTGGTCATGTAAAAATAAACTAGGTTATTTTCGCTTCTGATCTTTGAAAACTAAATAGCGACAGCAAAGTAAGGCTGGGCGGTCAATTCTTGTTTCATGTAACACCGTAATAAAACCTTCGGGTTTTTACAGATTATTACGGAGAGTTTGATCCTGGCTCAGAACGAACGCTGGCGGCGTGCCTAACACATGCAAGTCGAACGTGAAATCCACCTTCGGGCGGAGAGTAAAGTGGCGCACGGGTGAGTAACGCGTGGGTAATCTACCCAGGGGTTTGGGATAACCAGCCGAAAGGCTGGCTAATACCGGATAACGTCACTGCACATAAGTGCTTTGACCAAAGGAGGCGTAAGCTTCCGCCTTTGGATGAGCCCGCGTACCATTAGCTAGTTGGGAGGGTAACGGCCTACCAAGGCTACGATGGTTAGCTGGTCTGAGAGGACGATCAGCCACACTGGAACTGAGACACGGTCCAGACTCCTACGGGAGGCAGCAGTGGGGAATATTGCGCAATGGGGGAAACCCTGACGCAGCGACGCCGCGTGAGCGATGAAGGCCTTCGGGTCGTAAAGCTCTGTCAGGTGGGAAGAAACCTCCGCAGGTGAATAACCGGCGGAACTGACGGTACCACCAGAGGAAGCACCGGCTAACTCCGTGCCAGCAGCCGCGGTAACACGGAGGGTGCAAGCGTTGTTCGGAATCACTGGGCGTAAAGGGCGCGCAGGCGGTCCGGTCAGTCGGAAGTGAAATCCGTCGGCTCAACCGACGAAATGCTTCCGATACTACCGGACTTGAGTACGGGAGAGGAGAGCGGAATTCCCAGTGTAGAGGTGAAATTCGTAGATATTGGGAAGAACACCGGTGGCGAAGGCGGCTCTCTGGACCGATACTGACGCTGAGGCGCGAAAGCGTGGGGAGCGAACAGGATTAGATACCCTGGTAGTCCACGCCGTAAACTGTGAGTACTAGGTGTAGGGGGTACCGACCCCCCCTGTGCCGTAGCTAACGCATTAAGTACTCCGCCTGGGGACTACGGCCGCAAGGCTAAAACTCAAAGGAATTGACGGGGACCCGCAC
>CBFDCL010000140.1:0-3808 GCA_965603295.1 uncultured bacterium
TGTTTTTTCCACAACTTCAAACTTCAAACATCAAACCTCAAACTTCATAAATTTTTCCCCGCAACCCATAGGATCCTTCGTCTTTTCACAAGATTGTCATTGCGAGGTAGACCCGCAGGCCGAAGCAATCTCAGGCAAGGCCATGGGATCGTCTCCTCTTTTTCAATTAACAATCAGGAAAACCGGAGAGGGGTTGCTATCCAGTAAATATTGCTTACTTTATTAGTAGGAAATGAGATCGTTACAAAATGCATTCCTGGGAGGTTGGCAATGAGGACGAACAAAGAGCAAGGAATCTAAAATCGGGTCAGAAACAGGGTCAAATGGATCCGGGAGGAGTTGAGGGAAGATTCGGTGGCTTCTAATCCGCAAAAGCCGGTGGACTGCTGCAACCCACAGATACCGGAAAAAAGAAGATCAGGTGATTAGTGATAAGTGACTGGTGATTGGAAAAAAGTTCGAGGTTTGAAGTTTGAGGTTTGAGGTTGCGGAGGGTCCGAGATGCCTGGAGAAACACGTTGGACATTTGACGTTTGACGTTGGACTCTTCCCTTTGTATGAGGTTTGAAGTTTCAGAGGACCCGCCGACTGGCAATCCATCGGTGAGGCTTATTCTTACCTGAAATCAGGAGTCCAAAAATAAAAAAATGGCCATGAACGACTTTTTTGATTTCACCCTCTCCGTTCTCACCGGCACCTTTGCCATTTTTTTGGATGCCTCCTCATATATCCTTTTCGGTATACTGGTGGCCGGGCTGCTAAAAATGTTTCTCTCCACCGATTACGTCGTTCGCCACCTTGGGAAAGGGCGTGTTTTACCGGTGCTGAAGGCTTCTCTGCTGGGCATCCCTCTCCCTCTGTGTTCCTGTGGCGTTCTGCCGGCCGCGGCTTCCCTGAGGAAACAGGGGGCAAGCAGGGGGGCCACTACCGCTTTTCTCATTTCCACCCCTGAATCCGGAGTGGATTCCATCGCCGTTTCCTGGGCCTTGCTGGACCCGATCATGACTGTCGCCAGGCCTGTCATTGCTTTTGTGACAGCGTTTACGGCAGGGGTTTTGGGAACCCTGTTTAACGAACCGGATATACCGGAAAATCACAGGAGCGACCGGTTCTGCACCGTGGATGGCTGCTGTGACGGGGACGACTGCGATCCCGTCCAGCATTCCAATCACCACTCCTTCCCGGAAAAACTGGCCGGAGGGTTGAGGTATTCTTTCGGAGAACTGTGGGGCGACCTTGCGGGCTGGTTTGTAGTTGGGATATTCCTGGCCGGATTCATCACGGTCCTGGCCCCGGAGGACACTGTGGCCGCTGCCCTCGGTGGGGGCATTCAGTCTATGCTGTTCATGCTCCTTCTCGGCGTTCCCCTCTACATCTGTGCCACCGCATCAACTCCCGTCGCGGCGGCTCTCATATTAAAGGGTGTCAGTCCGGGAGCCGCACTGGTTTTCCTGCTGGTAGGACCCGCGACCAATGTTGTATCCCTTTCCGTTCTGGTCGGAATCCTCGGTAAGAGAACGGTTGCACTATACTTGGGAAGCCTGGCCGCGGTCAGTGTTGCTGCCGGATTGACTCTGGATTGGATCTACATGACCCTGGGAATCAGTGCCCAGGCGACGGTGGGACAGGCTGCCGGCTTTATCCCTTTCCCTGTCCAATTGGCTTCGGCAACCCTGCTCCTTGCGATCTCAATGAGACCCCTTTACCGTTCGGTCCTGAGATGGAGGGAGAAGTTTCGGTAAAAAGGGAAAAAGGAGTCAGGAGGCAGGAGAAAGCCCCGACTGGCCGACCACGTTCAGAGAAATAACCGTTCCTGTTTCCTGCGGTCACCCATGAGATCGCTTCCGCCGTCGCCTTCGGCTATGGCGTGACAAGTCGCACAGGGAGCAGCTCGCGATGACAAACAGCAGTCCTGAGCAGAGACCAGAGTCCAGAGGGGATTGTTGACTGTTTAATAGCCCAGTCGGGGGGTTTTCTAGCTCCTGGCTCCTGAACCACAACTTCAAACCTCAAACTTCAAACTATTCCGCCAGTCACCTGCATTTTTCTCAATTCTTAACCCTCAACCCTTCTTTCCCCTCACAACCACAAACACCCCTTCCCCGTGGCCTTCCCGGACAGGCTGGACCTGTTCGGCCTCCTTGTGGGACCGAAAAACCGTCTGGAGGAAAGTCAGGTCCTGAAAACCGGCTCCTTTCAGGAAGGCGCCCACCTCCTGAGCGGAAAAGAAAGTGGCGTCCTTGTAGAACAGGGTTTCCCCCTTGCCTTCGTCGTACTTTTTCCCGAGGGCGCTGTCCCGGTCGATGAAAGCGATGACGATGGCCCCCCCGGGTTTTAGAACCCGGTACGCCTCCTGGAGGGCTTTATCCACCTCCTTGAAAAAACACAAGACAGTGACCATCAGGACGAAATCCACACTGTCTGACGCCACCGGAAGCTCTTCGGCGACGCCCGCCGAGACCCTGATGCCCTTGTTGATGGCTACATCCCTCATGGATTCGGAGGGTTCGATCCCCATGGTGATCCCCAGCGGCCCGGCAAACTTCCCGGTTCCCACGCCGACCTCGATCCCGGTACCCCCTTCCGGCAGCAGGCGCCGCACCGCTTCCAGTTCCGATTCGTAGGCCGCTCGGTTTTTCGTGAACCAGTCCTCATATTCGGATGTGTAATCATCGAACGGTTGTGTCTTGAGCATAAGAAACTCCTTATTCTCCAAGTTTAATGTTTAACGTTTAATGTTGAACGTAATAACCTGTAATCAGTGATTAGTGAATCGTTATTGGTGATTGGTCTGGATCGAAGATCGAAAATCAAAACAAGATCCAGAATCCTAATAAACAATCACTTATCACCAATCACAAATCACTGAAAAAGTTCCGCAACTCTCAAACTCTCAAACTTTCAAACTCTCAAACCGAAGTTCTGAACCTTCAACCCTCAACCCTGTTCTCTCTCTGCACTCTGCACCCTGCACCTTGGACTGCCTTATCCTGGCAGCGGGCACGCGTTGGAAATCGTGATGATCATGACCGTTTCCCCGATGGCGGCGGCTTTTCGGAACGCGTCCATGAGAGCCGGGAATACGGCTTCGTCATCCCCCCACACGATGGTGCTCATGGGGCCGAGCTGGCTTTCGACCCCGTCCCTGTCCAGCGCTTTTCCCACCGCTTCGATGGATGGGGAGAGGTTGTCCTGTCTCAAAGGGTAAAGACTTACCTGTGCTGAAATCCCGTGCATGTTCGCACCTCCGGATAGTAGTTTTTCGCATTGTCCGTAAAGTTATGTATGTTTTTATCATACAACATTTGCGGGCCAAGGGAATCCCGGGATGCTATTCAATGTCCGGTTTCACCCCAGCGAAACCAGGATCAGGCCGACGAACAGCAGACCGATCCCCGTCAGCTTTAAGCGGCCGGCTGCCTCTTTCAAAACCAGGATTCCAAGACCGGCTCCCACGAGGATGCTCACCTGGCGGAAGGCCACGATGTAGCTGACGTCCCGGGCATAGGCCATGGCCAGTAGGACAAGGGAGTAGGCGAGGTTCATCCCCACTCCGGCCATGGCGGCGGTCCTCAGGGGGACGCTGTTCGCCGCTTTCCGTCTCCCCGAAAGGTTTAGGAGGAACAGCCATGCTGAACAGCAAAGCACCTCGAAGAACAGGTAAACCATCGTGAGAGGAAGGGAATTCCGGCCCGCTGTCAGGGCCTCCCGGATTATCCTCAGGGCCTGATCGTCCACCAGGGAATAGCCCGCGGTCCCAAGTGCCGCACAGACGGCCATGAGGAAGGAGCGGCTCAGCAGGATTAGG
>CBFDCL010000141.1:0-3782 GCA_965603295.1 uncultured bacterium
AAGTTGACGGGACCCGGATGAAAAGGATCGGGCACTTAAAAAACCTGTGGATGCCAGGTGGAGAAAAAGCTATTGCGCAGCCGTGGAGGATGGCGGTTTCCTGCATGGTGGAGGCAGTTGGGGAAGAGAGGGCCGTCTCAAGGGCGTCGGGCCTGTTTCCTGAAGTACCCGTGGAGGAAATCTCCCTTATCGCCGGCCTTTGCGCCAGGAAAAACCACGGTATCCTGACTTCCAGCGCAGGAAGGCTTTTCGACGCCGTATCGGCAATCCTGGGTATCTGCCTTGAATCGCGATACGAGGGACAGGCCGCCTCCGAGCTGGAGGCGTTGACCGACCGGAATGCAACGGATATTCTGCCATATGCCCTGGCGCCCGGACCGGATGGCGGCCTGGAACTGGACCTGGTACCGGCTTTTGAGGCCATTCTCGAGATGGTCGACGATCAGGCCGATGCGCCAGGCATCGCCGGGCGGTTTCACGCGACCATGGCACACGTTTTCGCGGAGGCGGTTTTCAGATCTTTCGACGATCATCCGGATCATGACCGGTACGTACCCCTCGGGGGAGGTGTGTTCCAGAACGAGATCCTTTGCGCCGGGATCGCGAAAGAAATGAAGAAAAGAAAGATCAGGCCGCTTTTCCACCGAACTGTTCCCACCAACGACGGGGGCATCTCCATGGGACAGGCCATTTACGCGCTTTACGCAATGAAAGAAGAGGGATTCTGAAACATGTGCATCGCAGTTCCGGGAAAAATTACATCCATCGATGAACAGGACGTTGCCATCGTCGATTTCGGGGGAACGACAAAAGCAGCCCTGACGGACCTGGTGCCCGATGCGGCGGTGGGTGATTACGTTCTTGTCCATGCCGGCTTCGTGATCAACAGGCTGAGCGAAGAGGATGCCCTCGAAACCCTTCAACTTTTTGAAGAGTACATAGGGATCATGCACCAGGAAGATGGAACGGAGTAAGGGAATTTGAGAATCGAGGATTGAGAATTGAGAAACAGGGAAAGTAAGAAGTTTGATGTTTGTGGTTTGAAGTTGCGGAAATTCAGTGATTAGTGATTCGTGATTAGTGATTGGGGAAATACACGTTGGACGTTTGACGTTCGACGTTGGACTTTCCTTTTTTGTTTGAAGTTTGAAGTTGCACGAGCAGTCATCGCGAACCATTTACCGGGTGAAGCGATCCCCGGGTTCCGGCATGAGATTGCTTCGCTCTATGTCGGCTCGCAATGACACTGCATACACGTTGGACCTTCGACGTGAGACGTTGGACTGAACTCCTTATCATGAAATTTGTTGACGAATTCCGAGATCCGGAGACCGCCAAAACCCTCGTGGGTCGAATCAGGAAGTCCGCTTCGCGTATCGAACGCAAAGTCAGGATCATGGAGATCTGCGGGAGTCACACGGTGGCGATCTTCAGGGCAGGGATTAAAGCCCTCCTTCCCGGGAACATCAACCTCATCTCAGGCCCCGGATGCCCCGTCTGTGTTACCGGGATCGATGACATGGATCGAATGATCTCCCTCGCAGGTGACCCCCCTGAGGAAGGGATCGTCATAGCGACTTTCGGGGACATGCTTCGGGTCCCGGGTTCAAAATCCAGCCTGGAGCGTGAAAAAGGGGGCGGGGCGGATGTCAGGATCGCCACGACACCCATGGATGCTCTGCTTTGGGCCAGGGAAAACCCCCAGAAACAGGTCGTATTTCTTGGTGTCGGTTTCGAAACAACCTCACCCACCATCGCCGCGGCCATCGTGAGAGCGAAAAAAGAGGGAATCTCCAACCTTTCCGTATATCCGGCTTTCAAACTCCTGCCGCCGGCCCTGACAGTGCTTCTCGAGGACCCTGAAATCGCCCTGGACGGATTCCTTTGCCCCGGCCACGTCAGCGTTATGATCGGTGCTGACGCCTACCAGCCTTTCGCCTCCCACTATGGGAAGCCATGTGCCATAACCGGCTTTGAGCCTATTGATATTTTATACGGGATTTCAGTTATTTGTGATCAAATAGCTGAGAAGAGACATGAGGTGATCAACGCCTATGGACGGGCCGTTTCAAACAGGGGAAACGAAAAAGCCATGGGCCTTTTAGAGGGAGTTTTCGAGCCTTCCGCGGTTCACTGGAGGGGTCTCGGAGAGATAGAAGGTTCCGGCCTTATTTTCAGGGAAGGCTTTTCCCATTTCGATGCAAAGGAGAGGTTCGGCCTCGGTCTGGTCCCCACAGGTGCTGAACCTTCCGGCTGCGCCTGCGGAAGTGTCCTCCGGGGGTTCCTCGATCCTCCCGGGTGCCCTCTT
Organism: uncultured bacterium; assembly: GCA_965603295.1. Classification (GTDB taxonomy): domain Bacteria; phylum BMS3Abin14; class BMS3Abin14; order BMS3Abin14; family BMS3Abin14; genus JAFGWO01. Next base: position 2,309 of record CBFDCL010000141.1, read on the forward strand.
TTCGGCAGGGAATGCACTCCCGATTCCCCCATCGGTTCCTGTATGGTGTCAACAGAGGGCAGTTGTGCCGCCTGGTACAAGTATTCAACGTAGATCGTGTTGAACACTTGTACCAGGCGGAGTGCAGAGTCCAGAGTGTAAAGTGTAGAGGATGAACGTCCTTCCTCCTCTGCACACTGCACTCTACACTCTGCACTTACAAAAGGAGGCACCCTTGAAGGATGACAAGGTCCTTTTAGCGCACGGTGCCGGTGGGAAAAAGAGCTCCGAACTGACGGAGAAGGTCTTTCTCAGGCACTTTCACGATCCTGCGCTTGTCCGGCTTGATGACATGGCTGTCCTCGAACTCCCACCCGGGCGCCTCTCCGTCAGCACGGACACTTTTACGGTGGATCCCATCTTTTTCCCGGGGGGGGATATCGGAAGTCTTGCGGTTCACGGCACCGTCAATGACGTCGCCATGTCAGGGGCCCGGCCGGTGGCCCTTTCCGTGGGCTTCATCCTGGAAGAGGGACTTGCCATTTCCGATCTTGATAAAATTGCCGGATCAATGGCCGCGGCGGCCCGCCAGGCCGACATCCGGATCGTCACAGCCGACACAAAAGTCGTTTCAAAAGGCGCAGCAGACAGGATTTTCATCAACACCACAGGTATCGGCGTGATCAGGGAGGGGTTGTTCATATCGGGGGACATGGCACGGAAAGGGGATATCATCCTTCTCTCGGGAACCATCGGCGACCACGGCATCGCTGTGATTTCCTCTCGGGAGGGTATCGATTTCCGGACACCTGTGATCAGCGACAGCGCCCCTTTAAACGGATTGATCGGGGAGCTCATTTCCGCACTTGGGGGCGATATCCATGTCCTCAGGGACCCCACCAGAGGCGGACTGGCTACGGTGCTGAGCGAGATCTGTTCCCAATCCTCGGTGGGGATCGAGATACGGGAGACAGACATCCCGGTCAGGGAAGCTGTGAAGGGCGCCTGCGAGCTCCTGGGCTACGACCCCCTTTATCTTGCCAACGAGGGCAAACTCGTTGTCGTTGTGGCCGAAAACGCTCATGAGGAGGCCCTGAGGATCATTCGGAGCCATAAATACGGGCGTGAGGGCGGCATTATCGGTAAAATCACGAATGAACACCCTGGAAAAGTGGTCCTGAAAACAGCCACGGGGGGAAAACGGCTTGTAGATAAGCTTTCGGGGGAGATGCTCCCGAGAATTTGCTGATGCAAATTCTCGGGGAAGGGCATCCAGGTTTAACGTTTATCGTTTAAAGTTTAACGTATTTCAAACTCTCAAATATTCAAACCGAGTCGTCAAACGTCCAACGTGTTTTTCCCCAATCACTAATCACGAATCACTAATCACTGAATTCCCGCAACTTCAAACCACAAACAAAATATTAAAGTCCAACGTCTAACGTCCAACGTTCAACGTGTTTTTTTTGCAACTTCAAACCACAAACTCTCAAAC
>CBFDCL010000142.1:0-3745 GCA_965603295.1 uncultured bacterium
ACATGAAAAGCTTCGTCAAGCCGAAACCGCGGTGGACGCTATCCGGAAGCGGTTCGGTACCGACGCGGTAAAAAGGGGGACCTCCTTAAAAAACCCGCCGGATCACTAATAATGCCTGGTTAAACTTAAATACGTGCTCTGACACCGGAAATTAGTGATCAGTGATTAGTGATTTGTGATTAGTTACAACTATATACCGATCACTGTTCACCGGTCACCGGTATTTCCCATCGTTTTGTTGAAAAAGCCTGGTGACGATACCCACACCAGGCTTGGTCAGCAGGCTCAGGCGACCGGTATCGGATCATCGCCCACTGATAAGGTCAGTATATCAAAAAGTGATGGGTGATTCGGTAGCGGGAAACCAGTCCAGAGTCCACCCTTCGACGCGCTGCGCTTGCTCAGGGCAGGGGAGTGCAGGGTGCAGAGGAAAAATCAGAGCCCAACGTTAAATGTCCAACGTCCAACGTGGAAAAACCAGTTGAGTGTTGAGAGTTTCAATCTGGGACTTCAAACTCTCAAACTTTCAAATTTTTTCCCCCATTCTTTTTATCCTTGCTGGATCGTTTCCGGCTTTCGCCTGAGATTGCTTCGCGCAATTTCGGCTCGCAATGACAGGCGCAACTTCAAACCTCAAACTTCCAACAATAGACTGTCTCAGCCCTCGCTCCCTGTTTTTTGATCTTCTTCTGGTTTCTGAATTCTGACTTCTGTGCGCTACATATCATTCATCAAATCCTTTCCTAATCACCAATCACTGATCACGGCATTTTTCTCAATTCTCAATCCACAATTCGAAATTGGTTCCCCCAATTCTCAACTTCCTTTCCCCATCCCCTATACGATATAATTTTCACCTGAACGGAGGTTTTCGGCACCTGTCCTCGTTCCAGGGGGTGCGGTTTGAGGGTTTTTGTGGTCGCGGTCCTCAGTGGGCTATCCGTCCTGGCTGCACCTGCCTTGGGGGTGCACCTTTTCAACCAAGATACTCCGGATCTCCCGAAAGCCCTCGGTGTTACGTTGGGCGGCCCCTATGAGGAGGTCTTTCGCGCGTATGAAGCCCAGGGTTACGATCCTTCCGGCATCGTTCTGACTTTTCCGTCCCTCCCGCACCAGGATCAGGCTGTCCACAAGCCGGTTCCGAGAAGGGCGCTCTTTTTCCAGGCAACCTACGATTACACCCTCGTGGATCTGAGCGGTGCGGAACAGGTCACCTACAAGGTTTTCAAGGGAAAAGTGATGGGTTTTGAGGTTTTTTTCGGACTCTGTTCGGAGATGGTTGTGTTCGATCCCGACTGCAAGAAAAAGTACGATGAACTTTCCTCCATGCTGGATGAAAAATACGGTCCTTCCAAAGAGCCGAGGAAACTGCTGGAACAGATCCGGTCCGGTTTTCCAAAAACCTGGCAAAAGGGGGACCTTGAAATAACCCTTCGGATCAAATCCAGGGTTTCCCTGGAATACACCTGCCTTCCCCTCAAGGCGGAAAAGGATGAACGGGACCGGCAGCTGGATCTGGAGGCTCTCTAGGCAATGACGGGAGTTCCCGGTTCGGAAGTCAAAAGAGGGAGAGGTTACGAAAGGGAAAATGAGCCGGACGCTGGGACAGTACACTATCCTGGATGAGATCGGCCGGGGCGGGATGGCCGTTGTTTACCGGGCGGTCCAGGAATCACTCGGCAGGACGGTTGCCCTGAAGGAGCTGGATCTGGGCAGATTCCGCTCCGAACCCAAAATTCTCGAAAGGTTCCGGTTAGAAGCCCGTTCCGCCGCAGCGCTGGAACATCCCAATATCATTACCATTTATGACCTCTGGGAGGATGGGAACAAGGCCTTCATCGCCATGGAGTACGTGGACGGGGTCGAGCTGAAAACCGTCCTCGCCGAGAGGGGGCCCCTGGATTTTGTGAGCGCGGTTCAGATCTCTATCGATGTCTGCAGGGCCCTTCATTATGCCCATGGACGGGGGATGATCCACCGGGACGTCAAGCCCGGAAACATCATGCTTTCCCGTAAGGGCCAGGTCAGGCTCATGGATTTTGGCATCGTTTCCGTCTCTGGAACGGGAGATCTTACGATCACCGGACAGATGTTGGGAACCCCGGCCTACATGTCCCCCGAGCAGATCGCCTCCGAGGGTTTGGGGCCTGGTTCTGACATGTTCGGCTTCGGATCCGTCCTCTACGAAATGCTGACCGGGCACAGGCCCTTCCAGGGGGACAACCAGTTGGCCCTTATCCAGAGGATCCTGCACAATGACCCCGCCCCGCCGACCATGATCGTGCCGGAGATCCCCGCCTCCCTTTCCGAAGCGGTTGTCAAATGCCTCGCCAAGGATCCGGGTTCCCGCTTTGCCTCCATGGATGGACTCGCCGACGCTCTGGCGGAAACCCTTCCGGCCGAGGTGCCTCTCCCGCACGATTCCGTATCCCGCCTGGTGGCTCCATTGGATGGACCTGGCCTGATGGATCCCGGGGACGAAACCGCCGGGGTGGAAGAAACCACCGTGTTTCGCCCGACCCCCGGGCTGGGCTCGAAGGATGACGTTCCTTCCATCACCGAGCCCGGTGACGGGATGCTGGAAGGTGCGTATCCGGGATCCACTGGCAGCGGTGATGCCCACCCCCTGGAGATGGATCCCCCCGCGGACCTTCCCCCTCTGGAAACCGGGGAAGCGGGTGAAAGCACGGAGTCCGGGAAGGCTCCAGCGGCCCGGGAAACAGAGATCCCGTTAAGCCTCAAGGAACTGCCCCCCGTTGAGGAAAACGAAACCGTCATAGGGGCCGCAAAGACCCGCAAAGGTGGAAAAGGGCGTTTCCTGCTCTGGCTCCTACCGATTGTTCTTCTCGTTGCCGCCGGTATCTGGAAATTTACGGGCGGGAGCAGTCTCGTCCCTCTTCCCGGAACACCGGATAAGCCCGCAGGCCCGGCTTTTCTGACGGTGGTGGCCGACCCTGTGGGAACTGTTTCCGTGGACGGAAAACCCCTTGGTGAAGTGAACCCCTCGGGAACCTTCGAGATCCCGGCGGGCCTGCACAAGGTCGAGGTTGCGAACCCCGATCAAGGTGTAAAAACATTCATCGTGGAAGTGGAGGCGGGGGAAAGGAAGAAGATCGAGGTGAAACGGTAGGAGGAACGGTTTGAAAGTTTGAAAGTGTGAGAGTTTGAGAGTTGAGATCCGTCAATGGTGATGGGAGAGTGCATTACGGTGTCATTGCGAGCTGACATTGGGCGAAGCAATCCCAAGCGAAGCCATCGCAACCTTACAGTGCTCGACACCATGGAAATAATGGGAGCGGTTTGAGAGTTTGAAAGTTTGAGGGTTTGAAAGTTGTGGGGAATTGATCTTGGATTTTGGAAATTGGACCTTGGATCCCTTCTCTCTGAACCCTGAACTGGATCATCCCGTTAAACATTAAACAATAAACCATAAACCTTTTTCTCCCTGAGGAATTTATGACCCGTTCAATAACTTTCGCAGCAGCCGGGTGTTTCCTCATCCTTCTCCTTGTATCTTGCAACAGCGGTTCGTCCGGGGACTGGGCTGACCTTCCTGAATATCTTGGGGATGTGGTGGCTGTGTACGGGGACAGCCGGACCGGCCACGATGTCCACGACTGGCTCATGGAGGGGATGGCCTCCTTGGCCCCAGCCGCTGTTTTTCACACCGGGGATTTGGTGGAGGACGGGACGATCCCCGAACAGTGGGACATTTTTAACAACATCGCGTCCCGACTGCCGTCGA
>CBFDCL010000143.1:0-3732 GCA_965603295.1 uncultured bacterium
ATCGCCACCTGAACATCGTTTTCACGGAGAATGCGGAGAGCCTTTTCCCCGCTGTCCGCTTTTAGAACACGGAAGCTGCCCTCCAGAATCATCTCGAGGGATTCGAGAACCGGTTCTTCATCATCAATTACGAGGATCGTGCCGCTGGATGTTAAAATGTCCTGATCCATCATCGATTTCGATTCGCCTCCATTGAAAAATAAAAATCAAATAGAAGCTGCAAAAACCTTGCCCGGCGTTGGGATTCGGTTCTGGAGGGCACAATCCGCAGAAAATTTTCCGATCCGCCGAAAAAACCCGTAATTTTGAGAATTAATATTCAAAAAAGGTGCTTATTTCCCTGGGTTCCCCCCGCTTGGGTACGGAACCCGGACCCCGATTTGCACACTATCATGTGCACCTGTACCTGTCCATGTGCACATTTTCAAACATGAAACCCACGTTTGACTCAAAAAACCCTCAAAAACCCGTGTTTCCCGTACAATTCGGGAAATGGTCCACTTTTTGAATAATTGAAAGTAATACAATACATGGAGAGGAACAGGTTTCCCCCACAGGCCCATGACGGAGGTGCCACGTTGGAAAACAACCGGACCAGACGAAAAAAAGTCCTCCTGGTTGATGATGTCGAACTGTTTCTGCAGCTCCAGATCTCCTATCTCGGGAACAGGCGTTTTGAAATTCACACGGCCAAATCAGGATCGGAAGCCCTCCAAATGGTCAAGGATGTTAAACCGGACCTTATTCTGCTGGACATGTTCATGCCAGACATGACCGGAGATGTTGTCTGTCGAAACCTTAAATCCGATCCTGAAACATCCTCGATACCCGTTGTCATCATCAGCTCGGGAGGCAGAGGAGATTCACGGAGAAGGGTGGAGGCCGCCGGCTGTGACGGACTGATCTACAAACCGGTAAGAAAGGATCTGCTTATTTCCGTGGTGGAAAAATGCCTCGATGTCACCGTCCGCCGCCAACCTCGGGCCCGGGTCGCGCTGCCCGCAACCGTCATCCTGGAGGAGAAAGAGGGGTTCTCCTCTACAATCCGCTCCCTTAGCGCCGACGGAGCCTTCGTTGAGATGGATCAGGGAGTCAGCATTGTGGGTGATATCATGATGCTACGCTTTACCCTTCCGAATAGTGGAAAAGAGGTGGAGGTGAGAAGCGCTGCTGTCGTGTGGCTGGGCAATCTTGGCCAGAGCGGTCATATGGGAGCGGGCATCCAGTTTCTCAGTATCTTTCCGGAAAACACGGAACACATCAGCCAGTTTGTAGAATCGGTCCTCCAGAAGAACGGATCCGGGAACGGTGAAGCCAATATCCAGGAAAAGGGCGTGAATTGAGGATTGATAATTGAGGATTGAGGATCGTTGTTTGAAGTTTGAAGTTTGAGGTTGCGGGATTGGGTTACGTTAAACGTTTAACGTTTAAAATTTAACGTGATTTTCCTTTGCACCCTGCACTCTCCACCCTACACTCTGCACTATTTTAAGTGGGATCGACCTCTTCCGAAATCTTTCTGGTGGCGGATTTCATTTTCCCTATCATGATGTCGTAGTAAGTCAGCACGTTGTTCACATAGCGCACGGGTTCCTTTCCCCTGGCGTACCCGTAACGAGTTTCTCGATAATATTCAGGCCTGGACAAAAGAGGCAGGACCTGTCTCATGGAAGCCCAGGCCATCGGATCGAGCCCTCGTTCCCTCGCGATCTTCTGGGCATCCCTTACATGTCCGTAGCCAACGTTGTAGCTTGACAGGGCGAAAAGAAGGCGGTTTCTCGGATCCCCTATCTCCCCGAATCGCCGGAAAAGATGGGCCAGGTACTTTACCCCCGCCCGGATGCTCTGCTCCGGGTCAAGCCGGTTATCGATCCCCATTTCCGCGGCCGTTTTCCCGGTAACCTGCATGATCCCCCTGACCCCGGTGTGGCTTTGAGCCTCGGGATCGAAATGCGATTCCTGGTAGATCATGGCAGCGATGAGTCTCCAATCGAACCCATACTCCAGGGCGGTGGCCTTGATAACGGACTCATACAGCGGCAGGCGCGTTTCCATCCGATTGTGGAACGTTTTCACATCCAGCTTTTCCAGTAGATTTCTATCATCGTAGTAACGCCCCCTTATCCGGGTCAGCGTGCCGTCGGACGCCACCCGGGTCAAAAAAGCGTTCACAGACTGGATCAGATCAAAGTCCCCCTTTTTTACCGCCCACGCCAGCGATTGCTCCTTTGAAACGGGAACTCCGATCTTGATCTCGGGATAATGCCTGCGGTTGAGCATGGCGATGTTCGAATCGGCGATAGTGGCTTCAATCTCCCCTTCCGCCACCTGCCGGATCAGATCCTCGGTGAGAACATCCGGAATGAGGACCATTTTCAACTCCACTCCCATTCCCTGGATTTCGGCCAGCCTTTCCTGGTAAGAGGTACCGGCCCTGACGTGGATCGTCATTCCGCTTAGATCCTCAATACTTTCCACACGGGGGTGGCTCTCGTGAAGGATCAAGTGCTGCCGAACCGTGAAGTAGGGGACGGAAAAATCCACATGCTGCTTTCGGCTCGGGACAATGGTCACCCCTGCTGCGATAAAATCCCCCTGCCTTTTTGCCAGCATCCCGAACATCTGGAGCCAGTTCGGGGTCACCACCTCGAGCTCGACACCCAGATAACGCGCATATTCCATGGCCAGGTCATATTCGAACCCCATGGGCTGTTCCCGGTAGATGTAATAAGTGTTGGCGCTGTTCTGGGTGATCATGACGATGCGGCCCTCTTCCCGGATCCTGTCGAAGGAGGCAAGGGGAACTGGGGCGGCATTGTCGCAGGACGCGCAAAGAAGTCCCAGTAGACTGAGGATCTGGATGGGGCAAACAAGTTTTGTGAGGATTCTGCCCATATCTTTATACACTGAAGTTTCCGACCTGGACCAAGTCCTGGACCTGGACCGAGACCTGCTATCTGAATTCCAGCTTCCAGACTCTTCTTTTCCCGGACTACGACCAGGACCAGGCTTGAGGGTTTTTACCAATTACCAGTCACTAATCACGGGTCAATTGTTCCTGGTCCTGGTTTCAATTGTGTTCGTTTTCCCTTCCGCCAGCCACCGGCAGGGACCAGTTGCGGCGAATAGCGGTAATCCGGATAAAGAGAACGACGGCCGCAGCGACAACGGAACAGATGTTCATACTGACACCTGCGCGGTAAAGGAGATAGAAGATTACGCCCCCGATGATGCACGCGGTGGCGTAGATCTCCTTCTGAAGAATAAGGGGTACATGGTTGGTAAGTACGTCCCGAACAAGTCCACCCGCTGTTGCCGTCATAACACCCGCCATAACTGCGACCAGGAATCCGGCCTCGAAAACAAGGGCTTTCCCTGTACCGATGACCAGAAACGTGGCCAGGCCCAAGGCGTCGAAGTAGAGGAGGGGGCGGTGGAGGAAATCCAGGGCGTGATGGAAAAAAAAGACGGCCAGGGCGAATATGATCGAAATGTAGAGGTAGTTCTCGTCCCTGAAGCAGAAGGGGGGAACGTCGCCCAGGAGGACGTCCCGCAGGGTGCCGCCGCCAGTGGCGGTGACCAGGCCCAGGATAACCACCCCGAGCAGGTCCATGCGCCTTTGCACTCCGGCGAGGGCGCCGGAGACGGCAAAGGAGGCGGTACCGAGAAGATCGAGGGCGTACAGGAGGCTCACGGTTTAATCCTAGCATAAGACCTGGGAAAAAGTCGTGA
>CBFDCL010000144.1:0-3700 GCA_965603295.1 uncultured bacterium
TATTGACAAAGGCGGGTCTTGTTGTTAGTTAATTCTCCGTTCTGTAGGCACGTAGCTCAGTGGGAGAGCACTGCCTTGACGCGGCAGGGGTCGGCGGTTCAATCCCGCCCGTGCCTACCATGCTTTTCCCGCAAGGGCATCCCGGATGTTTGAACCCGGGGTGCCTTGTTTGTTTGACGCAAACGATGGAAGGTTGAGAGTTACGAGTTGAGAGTTACGAGTTGAGAGTTTACATTTAAAAGTTGAGAGTTGGAGGGAATACAGGTTATTTATGTTCAACGCGGAGCTCGAAACGCTCAACTTTCTTTTTCCACGCTCAACACTCAACGCTAAACGCTCAACTGAAAATGCCCTCTGGACTGAATTAAGGAGCACCCTTTGAAAATCACTTTCCCCGACAGCACGGTTAAAGAATTTCCGGAAGGGACGACCCTTGCCGCCATCGCCGATTCAATCGGTCCCAGACTGGGCAGGGAGGCCCTTGCGGCCCAGGTAAACGGGGACCTCCTGGATCTTGTCACTCCTCTTGAGGACGATTCGGAAGTCCGATTTCTGACCTTCAACGACGAAATCGGACTTGACGTATTCCGGCACAGTTCTTCCCACGTCATGGCACAGGCGATCAAGCGTCTCTACCCGGAGGCCAAACTGGCCATTGGGCCCCCAATCGAGGACGGTTTCTATTACGACATCGATGTCCCGGAGCGCATCACGGAGGAGGACCTGAAGCGGATCGAAGAGGAGATGGGGAAGATCATCTCGGAGAAGATCCCCTTCAGCAGGACCGTTCTCACCAGGGAGGAGGCTATCGAACTCTTTAAGAGCCTGGGAGAGGACTACAAGGTCGAACTCATCGAGGATATTGATGCCGAGACCGTTTCCGTTTATCACCAGGGAGAGTTCGTCGATATGTGCCGGGGCCCCCACGTGCCCCATACGGGTTTTGTGAAGGCCTACAAGCTGCTGCACACGGCGGGGGCCTACTGGAGGGGGGACGAGCACAATAAGATGCTCCAGAGGCTCTACGGGACCTCCTGGTTTGATAAAAAGGACCTCGCTGCCCACCTGAACCGCCTTGAGGAGGCCAAAAAGAGGGACCACCGCAAACTGGGACGCGATCTGGGTCTTTTTTCCATCGTCGAGGAAGCCGGTCCGGGCCTCGTCATCTATCACCCGCGGGGCGCCCTCGTCAGGACCCTTCTCGAGGATTTCGAAAAAAAGGAGCACCTGAGACGGGGTTACCAGATCGTCATGGGTCCGCAGATGCTGAAAGTGGATCTGTGGAAAAAGTCGGGTCACTGGGAACACTACCGGGAAAACATGTATTTCACCGAGGTGGAGGGGGCTCAGTACGGCATCAAGCCTATGAACTGCGTTGCCCACATGCTTATTTACAAGTCGGAGATCCGCAGCTACCGGGACCTGCCCCAGCGGTATTTCGAGCTTGGCACCGTGCACCGGCACGAGAAATCGGGTGTCCTTCACGGCCTCCTCAGGGTCAGGGGGTTCACCCAGGATGACGCGCACATCCTCTGCACCCCGGAGCAGCTCAACGACGAGATCCGGGGGGTTGTTGCCTTTGTTCGGGATGTAATGGATGTGTTCGGGTTTGAATACGAGATGGAAATATCCACCCGCCCGGAAAAATCCATCGGTTCGGAGGAGGACTGGGAAAGGGCCACAAACGCCCTCATGAAGGCCCTGGAAGATGATGGCATCCCCTACGAGATCAACGAGGGGGATGGAGCCTTTTACGGTCCGAAGATCGATGTCAAGCTCAGGGATGCTATCGGACGGATGTGGCAGTGCGCCACCGTGCAGTGCGATTTTGCCCTCCCCGAACGGTTCGACCTGGAATATGTTGGTGCGGATGGTGAGAAGCATCGGCCCATCATGCTTCACCGGGTGATCCTGGGATCTATCGATCGCTTTTTCGGGGTACTCATCGAGCATTTCGCGGGGGCTTTCCCGGCCTGGCTGGCCCCTGTTCAGGTGAAGATATTGACAATAACCGACAGGAGTGCTAGTTATGCGCGTTCGGTGGCGGGGAGCCTCAAGAGAGAAGGGTACCGTGTTGAGCTCGATCTGAGAAACGAAAAGATCGGGTACAAGATTCGAGAGGCCCGCCTGGAAAAAGTACCGTATATGCTTGTCGTTGGGGACAAGGAAGCCGACACCGGATCCGTATCCATCAGGCACCGGGAAGACGGTGACAGGGGTGTTCTGCCCCTCGATGAGTTTATTCAGGGGGTGAAAAAGGAAATGCTCCCCCCGGAAATCCATTTCAAGGAGGATTGAGATAGCAACCGACAGAGTCGCTGTCAACTTCATGATCGAGGCCCGCGAGGTTCTGGTGATCGGACCCGAGGGCGAACAGATGGGCGTGCTGACGAAGCAGGACGCGATAGCGGCAGCGGCGGAATCCGGGCTTGATCTCGTGGAGGTTGCCCCGAACGCGAATCCCCCTGTTTGCCGCATCATGGATTTCGGCAAGTTTAAGTATCAGCAGAGCAAAAAAGCCCAGCTGGCCAAGAAGAAACAGAAGACCATCCAGGTTAAGGAGATCAAGGTCCGCCCCAAGACCGACGACCATGATCTGGAAACCAAAGCCAAGCACGCGCGCCGGTTCCTTGAGGAAGGCAACAAAATTAAGGTAACGGTGCGATTCCGCGGAAGGGAGATCGTCCACCCGGAAAGGGGAGAAATGGTCCTGGGGAGGCTGATGAATCTCCTCGAAGGGTTCGGGACGGTGGAATCCCGAGCGAAGATGGAAGGGCGCACCATGGTCATGGTGGTGACACCCGTTGAAAATTAGACACCGAGGAACGGAGTAGGAAATGCCGAAGATCAAGACCAACAGGGGAGCTGCCAAACGTTTCAGCAAGACGGGTTCCGGAAAGATCCGAAGACGCCGGGCCTATCACAGCCACATCCTGACGAGCAAGAACAAAAAGAGGAAGCGGCGGCTGCGAACGGGGACCCTCATTAACGCACACGATATCAGGAACGTAAGGAAGCTGATCCCTTACGCCTGAGCCGATCACGGGAGCAAAAGAATGCCCAGGGTAAAAAGGGCGGTTCACGCCAGGAAAAAACGCAAGAAGATCCTCTCGCTGGCTTCTGGAAGCTTCGGGGGGCGCAAGAACCTCATCAGTCAGGCACGGGTGACCGTGGAAAAAGCCCTGGGTTACGCCTACCGCGACAGGCGGACCAGGAAACGGGATTTTCGCCGTCTGTGGATCGTTCGCATCAATGCGGCCGCCAGAATCCATGGTCTGTCCTACAGTCAGTTTATTTCGGGTCTTTCCAGGGCGGGAGTTTCCCTGGATCGAAAGGTGCTTTCCGATATTGCGATCCACGACGACGCCGCTTTTGCCGAGCTTGCCAGGATTGCCAGCAGCAGCCTGAAGGAAAGCGCCTGATCTTCGAGACGTGCCGTTTCGAAGATGAGACTGGTCAGACAGTTGTAAAACAGGTTTAAGAAGCATTTCCGCGGTGGCAGGAAATACCACCGGGAGAGCCTGGAACATAGGAAAAGAAAGGCGACGACGGAGACCGGCTTCCGCCTGAAGACCTGATCAGAGAGGGTGAGTCAAGGGCTGAGAGTTCACCCGCAGGCTGGCGCAGGCCTTTCGCTCCCGAGCTTCCCGCTTGAAATCGGATTAGGGCGGGACGGATGCTCCACGTTAGAGGAGATGGG
>CBFDCL010000145.1:0-3690 GCA_965603295.1 uncultured bacterium
TCAAACTCTCAAACTTTCAAACTCTCAAACTCTCAAACTTTCAAACTTTCAAACTATCAAACTATTCTTTGATTCTCCCGTACCCGTCATCGTAGCGCACGATGTCATCCTCGCCCACGTAATCCCCCAGCTGAACCTCGACGAGTTCGGCGAGCTCTGAGCTCCGGTTCTCAATGCGGTGGAGTATCCCGATGGGGATCGTCACTCCCTCATTGGGTCTCAGGGTCATTTCCTCTTCGCCCCGGGTAACGACAATTTCACCCCTTACCACGACCCAGTGCTCCGACCTCCGGTCGTGTTTCTGGAGGCTCATCTTGTGTCCCGGGTCCACAACGAGCTTCTTGACCTTGTATTTCTCCCGTTCGGTGAGAACGGTGTACGCTCCCCAGGGACGCCTTACAGTAGGGTGCCCCAGCCTTTCCACCCTGTCCTCCTGGTCGAGCCGTTCCACAACCTTTCGGACTTCCTGGGATCTCCCTCTCGGGCAGACCAGCACGGCGTCCTCGGTCTGGATGATAATGGAGTCTTCCATGCCCGAAGCGGCGACCAGTCCGCCCTTGGAAAGAATGAGGCATCCCTCGTTATCCAAACTGATGACATCACCGCCAAGAACGTTTCCGGACCCGTCCTTTTCTCTCGTCTCGTAATAGGAATCCCAACTTCCGATATCGCTCCAGCCCATGGATACAGGAAGGACAGCCCCCCTCGCGGTCTTCTCCATTATGCCGTAGTCGAAGGAAAGGGCCCGCATCTTCCCGTAGGCTTTCTCGATGCCGTCCAGGTTAACGGGGTCGATCTCCTCGATGAGAGACATGATGTCCGGGCAGAACATGCGTGCCTCCCCTATCAGGTTTTTTACTGAGGAAAGGAAGATGCCGCTGTTCCAGAGGTACCGATTGTCCAGGAAAAACCGCCGGGCATTGGTCATGTTCGGTTTTTCCTCGAAACCGGCAATTTCGAAGACCGATCCGGTTTCCTCGCCGGTCCTGATATATCCGTATCCCGTTTCCGGCCTGGTCGGTTTGATCCCGTAGGTGACGATCCTATCATGGGCTGTGGGCAGGGAGAGGTCGATGGCCCTTATAAAAGCGCCCCCGTCGGTGATCACATGGTCCGAGGGGGCGGCCAGAAGAACTCCTTCGGGGTCAAGGAGATAGACGATCCAGGCCCCGAGGAGGATGGCCGGCGCCGTGTTCCTCCCTACGGGCTCCGCGACGACACGGCACTTGTCCCCAGTGGTTCCCAAGCTCTGGCGAAGCTGGTCCCGAACATCCACCTCGAGTTCCTTCGAGGTGATAAACACCATCCTCTCGGGAGGCACCCTTGCTTCGAGACGGCTGATAGTTTCCTGGAACAGAGTCATCTCCCCCCGAAGATCCAGGAACTGTTTCGGAGATTCCCTGCGGCTGAAGGGCCAGAGACGGGTCCCTGACCCTCCTGCAAGGACAAGGGCATAAAGGGAGCCGCTCATCGAGTTCTTGCTTTGTCCTTCACGAACCATGTTATCGTCTCCGCCAGACCTTCACGGAGGCTGATCATGGACTCGAACCCGAACTCCTTGGCCCTGGTCGTATCCAGGCACCGACGGGGCTGTCCATCGGGGAAACTTTCATCCCATTTGATCTCTCCGAAATATCCGGTTAATTCCACCACGAGTTCCACAAGCTGCCGGATGCTTATCTCCTGCCCGGAACCAAGGTTTACCGGTTCGTGTCCATCGTACAACATGGCCGCCCTTACAATCCCCTTGGCGCAGTCCCTCACGTGAAGGAACTCCCTTGTCGGCGTCCCCGTTCCCCAAACCGTGATCTCCTCCAGGTCTGCCTCGCGGGCTTCAATGCACTTCCTGATCAGGGCTGGGATAACGTGGGAATCGTCCGGGTCGAAGTTGTCCCCTGGTCCATAAAGGTTTACCGGCAGGAGATAGATGGCATTAAAACCAAACTGCTGCCTGAGGGCCTGTGCCATGACCAGCAGGGCTTTCTTGGCTACCCCGTAAGGGGCGTTCGTCTCCTCTGGATACCCGTCCCAGAGGGTCTCCTCCCGAAAAGGCACTGGTGTGAATTTCGGGTAAGCGCACACGGTCCCAACCTGAACGAACTTCCTGACCCCTTTCCTCCTGGAAGCCTCCATGAGATGGGCGCCCATCACTATGTTATCGTAAAAAAGGGTTGCCGGGTTCCGCTGATTAAACCCGATCCCCCCAACCCGGGCCGCAAGATGGATCACAAGATCCATTCCCTTGACAGCACGCACGCAGTTGTCCCAGCACCTGAGGTCCAATTCGGACTTTTTCGGGATGATAATGTCCCAACTGGTGGCCCCCCGGGCGACAAGCTCATCCCGCACATATTCCCCGAGAAAACCGGCCCCCCCGGTCAGGAGGATTTTTTTGTCAGTAAGGTCCAAGCGGCCTCCATCATAAGTTTGATGTTTGACACTTTAGAGTATTATACAAGGTTTAACGTTAAATGTTTAACCCACCGTCGCTGAAGCTATGGTGGGCAAGCGTTCAACGTGGAAGTCGGTGATTTGTGACTGGTGATTGGGTTACGTTTAACGTTCAACGTTTAACATGAATTTCCATTGCACCCTGCACTTTGCACTCTGCACTTTCTCTATGGTTTCCCCAGCCATGAAAACCCCTTTTCTTCCAGGATCTTCTTTCCCTCCCCGGGCGGATCGAGCCCAGCCTCCTCCATATCGGCGTCCACCATGATCCGCACCAGTTCCCCAAAGGTCACCCTGGGTTCCCAGTCCAGTGCACCCCGGGCTTTCGAGGCATCTCCCTCCAGGATATCCACCTCCGTGGGCCGGAAATATTTCGGGTCGATCTGGACGTACAGGTCCGGATCAAGGCCGACGTATCCGAAAGCCTCGCGGAGAAAATCCCCCACCGTGTGTGAATGTCCCGTGGCGACGACGAAATCCCCCGGTTCATCCATCTGCAGCATCTTCCACATGACCTCAACGTAATCGGGGGCAAATCCCCAGTCTCTCCTCGCTTCCAGGTTCCCGAGATAGAGCTTTTCCTGACGTCGGGCCAGAATTCCTGCCACGGCCATCGTGATTTTTCGGGTTACAAAAGTCTGGCCCCTCCTCGGGCTTTCGTGGTTGAACAGGATCCCGTTGCTGGCATGGATGCCGTATCCTTCCCGGTAATTGACCGTCATCCAATGGGAGTAGACCTTTGCCGCGGCGTAAGGGCTTCGAGGCCCGAAGGGGGTCTCCTCGCTCTGGGGTGCCGGGGCGTTCCCGAACATCTCACTGCTGGAAGCCTGGTAGAACCGGGTACCGACCCCGCTCCGGCGAATGGCCTCGAGAAGCCGCGTCGTTCCGAGGCCGGTAACGTCCCCGGTGTATTCCGGGATGTCGAAACTGACGCGGACATGGCTCTGGGCGCCGAGATGGTAAATTTCGTCGGGTCGGATGTTGTAGATCAGGTTGTCCACCTGCCCGGAATCGGACAGATCACCGTAATGAAGGAAGAAGCGCGCCCCGGCCTGATGCGGATCCACGTAGATGTGGTCCACCCTGTTAGTATTAAAGGTGCTCGCGCGCCGCATTATCCCGTGGACCTCGTAGCCCTTGTCGAGGAGGAATTCGGCCAGGTAGGAACCGTCCTGCCCCGTGATACCGGTGATCAGCGCTCGTTTCAACGATTTTTCTCCTGAGTGTCCGTCCAACGTC
>CBFDCL010000146.1:0-3633 GCA_965603295.1 uncultured bacterium
GGACATAAAGAGTTCCCCCGGTTCCACCCCTATGAACGTGGCCTCCGGCGGAGTCCCCATAGTCCCTGAAAGGCTGATAACCTCGTCGATGCCAATCTGGTGGACAGAGGTTTTGTAGATATCAGGAAAATGATCGTAATCGTCGATCCCGAAACGGTAGATGGAGCCGGGGGCATCTCCCCCCTTGACACAATCCACGACGATGAGCCGTTCGGTACCGAGAATGAGGTTGAAGAGCCGGAAACCGTCGGTGCCCCCCTCGATGACCTCGATATGATCCGGGAGGGGAAACTCCTGAAGGTTGGCGGCGGCATGGACTCCGATGCCTTCATCTCTCATCAGGAGGTTTCCCACCCCGAGGATCATGGTTTTGCAGGTATCGATCTCCCGGCTCATCTCCTTTGGCCCGGAACAGACATCTTAATGAGCATCCTCTTCGAGCTCGATCCCGAAGAACATGAGGAGAAAGGCCCGAAAATCTTCAAAAACGCTCAGATAGGCATGGATGAGGACCGTAACCACGAAGAACCACGTCAAGAGGTAATGGACAACGTGGATCATGTTCAACCCGCCGAAAACCTCCACCACCCACGCCCAGAAGGGGTTCGTCTTCCAGAGCATGGCAAATCCGGTAATACCCATAAAGAGGATCGCGACGGCCCAGGAAATATACGTAATTTTCTGAAGGGGGTTGTATTTGGACGTCGCTGGGTGCGTTTTCCTCAGGAAAAGGTAGTAAGCGGCAATGGGGAAAAGAGTACCCTTGTTCTCCCTCTCCGGAAGGAAATTCCGGATGTCCCGGGGTTTCCCGAAAATGGCCCAGTAGACACGGACCAGGGCGTTCAGCATCAGAACAAATCCGAAGATGAAGTGCAGATACCGGGCCGTGTTCATGTCCAGACCGAACAGGCTGAAGTTGGGTTTGTGAATAAAGAACCCGGTGGCCACGAGGAGGACCATGGACAGGAGGTTGACATAGTGCATGATCCTCCCGGGAAGCGGATGACCTTCTTTTGTATGTGACATGGCCGCCCCCTCCTATACCACCTTGAACTTCCGGATTTGGTTGGTCCGCGGATCGATGAGGTGAATGGCGCAGGCCAGGCACGGGTCGAAAGAGCGGATCACGCGAACGACGTTGATGGGGTTTTCAGGATCGGGAACAGGGACTCCGATCAAGGCTTCTTCATACTGCCCCCTGACCCCCTTTTCGTCCCTCGGTGATGCGTTCCACGTCGAGGGGACCACGGCCTGGTAGTTCTTGATCTTCTGATTCTCAATCCGGATCCAGTGTCCAAGGGCTCCGCGCGGAGCCTCGAAGAAACCGGCGCCTTCCCCGGACTGGGGGATCTCCCAGTGGTCCGTGTCGTGGATTTTAAATCCCGGTTTCCCAGCCTCTTCTATGAGTTCCCCAAGCCACCTTTCCATGGCGTCGCAAAGGGCCACGGTTTCGATCATCCTCGAAGCATGTCTCGCCACGACCCCCGGTTTGGCCCCTTTCTCCACAAGGCCAAGAAGAGTCGGGTTTTTCTGGATTAACATCCTCGCCTGGGGTCCCACCTCGAACGCCGTACCGTTGTACCTCGGCGCCTTGACAAAGGAGTAGGCTTCCTCCTTGTCCCGGTCGAAAACCTGTTCCCCATCGTAGGGGTGAACGGGGACCGCCTCTTTATACCAGGCGTATTTAACCGATTCGGTGACTTTTTCCTGCTCAAAAGGATCAATGTTGCTCAGGTCGAGGTTCTGCACGACTCCGGGTTTAAAGAACATGTTGTTTCCAGAAGAATCCTCGGGGAAGCCCCCGCAGGAAAGGTAGTTCCGGTGCCCGCCTCCCACCCCGAGCTCGGCCAGAGGCCACAGCCATTTACTGGTCCCCAGGGTAAGGACATCGTTCTTGAAGACGTTTCTAACAAAAGAGGTCACTTCAGCCAGCATGGAGGAAAAACGCCCGATCTCTTCCGAGTTGGGGATCTGGGTAACCCCTCCCACAACGATGCCCTGGTAATGCGGCGTGCGGCCTCCGCCGAGAACAGCTCCCATGTTCTTCGCGACAACCTGGATTTTGAGGGCATCGAGATAATGCTTGACGGCCCCGGTCACCAGTTCGGGATCATTGACCGAGAACTGATCCGGCTCGTACCTGGGGGTGAGAGGGTAAGTATCCCCCCTTTTGACAAGCCCAACAATTTTGTCCTTGACGGCGTTAAGTCCGGGGTCCTTTCCGGAATAGTCGGCGATGGCCATGATGTCCAGGTAATCCAGGGCGGTCAGGTGATAGAAATGGATGATGTGGTCATACAGGTACTCGGCACCCATGAGAAGGTTGCGAAGGATCCGGCCTCCTTCGGGAACCTGTGCCCCGAACGCGGCATCCAGGCAGAAAGCAGAGGCCATCTGATGGACGGAGAAACAAACCCCACAGAACCTGCTGGTGACGTAGCTGGCGTCCCTCGGGTCCCTTCCGGTGAGGAGGGCCTCAAAACCGCGGGCCATGGTACCGCTGCTCCAGGCATCCTTTACAAAACCGTTCTCGACCTCAACTTCGATCTTGAGGTGCCCCTCGATCCTTGTGACAGGATCAACAGTTATTTTCCGGCCCATCAGTTGTCACCTCCTTCTTCAGGCGGTCCACCTTTGCCGACCCGTCCCGTCATGGCCTGGCCGATCAGATGACCGGCGAGCCCAACAGCCACGATCCCCGCGGCGACGGCACCGATGGTTTCAACCTTGATGTCGCGGATCTCCCTGGTCCGTTCATAGAGAGGGGACATTCCGGCGTAAAATTCTGGCTGGGAGCAGCCCTGGCACACGGAACTGCAGCCAATGCACCAGTTCAGGCCGTCGTTCCATCGGCGTTTCGGACAGTCCGAATAGGTGAAAGGCCCCTTGCAGCCTTTCAGGTACATGCACCAGTTTCTCTGTTCGAAATTGTTCCAATCCGTGAGGAACTCGCCGTTGTCGAAATGCCCGCGGCGCTCACAGTTGTCGTGGATGAGTTTGTCGTAAAACATCAGGGGCCGTTTATAACTGTCGAGGGCGGGAGGTTTGCCGTAGAGGAGGTAATAAACAATGGTTCCCACAAGTCTCTCGGGGTGGACCGGACAGGTGGGTACGTTGATGAGGGGCCGGACCGGGAGAAAGCCTTTCTCCATGGCTTCGCCAACACCGATCCCCGCTCCGGGGGTAGGACAGTCCTTGGGAATGCCCCCGTAGGAGGCGCACGACCCGATGGCGATGACGGCACCGGCGTTTTCGGCCGCGTCCCGGACAATGTCAACGAAGTTTACGCCCCCTACCTGGCAGAAACGCGGGTCCTGGGTTGGGATAGCGCCCTCAACGATCAGGACATACCCCTTCTCCTGGATGTTCTCATGAAGGGTTTTTTCCGACAGGTGGCCCGCGCTGGCCATGAGGGTCTCGTGATACCGAAGGGAAATGGTGTCCAGGACGAGTTCCGCGGTTCCCGGGTTTGTGGTGCTGATAAAAGATGTGGTACACCCGGCGCAGTCAAGGCCTTCGAGCCATATCACCGGGGTTTTTTTCGCGGCCTCTTCGAGGGCTCTGGCCACCCGCGGGACGGCTGCTCCGGAAAGGCCAAGAATACTGGCGGTTCCGGCACAGAACTTGAGGAAT
>CBFDCL010000147.1:0-3559 GCA_965603295.1 uncultured bacterium
AGCACGATGCCCTGGCCGCCGATCCCCGCCGCGACGAGATTAAATTCCAACCTTCCTCCTCCTGATCCTGAAAGGGTGGGCCCGGATGGCGTTCTTCGGACAATAATGGACACAAAGGCCGCAGCTCTGGCAGATCTCACGATCGATCCTGACGTCCTCCCCCTCCCTGTAAATGGCCGGGCAGGCGAGAGCCTCAATGCAAGTCCGCTCACACTCGGAAAACCCCGGACAGATCTTCGGATTGACCTTAACAGCAAGATCCCAGGTCCTCGGCTGACGGGCAACGCAGGGACCGCGAAGAACCAGGACGTTGACATCCCCGGCCTGAAGAACTTTTTTGAAAGCCCGGACCGACCGCCCGATCCGGTTGGGGTTGACCACCTTCACCGATCGCACACCCAGTCCACGGGATATCTTTTCGATGGGAACCCTCACACCCTCACCGCCAAGGGTTCCCGGGGTGTCCTGGTATCCCGTCATGGCGGACCAGTTGTTGTCCAGGACGATCACGGGCATGTCCACCTTTGATGCGACGGCGTTGATGATCGGGGGAAGGCTGGCATGATAGAAAGTCCCGTCCCCCAGGGTTGCCACAACGGGTTTCTGAATCCCGGCCTGCAGAAACCCTTCGGCAAGACCGATGCTGTTGCCCATGGAAACTTCAGTCTGGCAGATGGAGAACGGCTCGTTGATCCCCAGGACCGTGCAGCCGATATCCCCCGTGACAACGATTTCCGCCGGATCCATCCCGAGGTCCTTCATGGCCTGTATCAGGGCATAGAAGGAACCCCTGTGGGGACATCCGGCGCAAAAGGTCAGGAGCCTGCGGACCTTCATCGCCTCGGCCTTTTCCCGGATATCGAGGCCGGGACATGCGGGCATTTTCCTTCCGATCACCAGGGAAAGGTACTCCAGGACCTGATCCGGGGAGAGATCCCCCACCCGGGGGACAATCCCGTCCTCCTTACCATAGATCCGGGGTGGATCCTCGATCAGAGTGGATTCGGCCCTCGCGGCTCCCTCGATGATGGGCTCGAGCTCCTCGAGGACAAGCACCTTCCTGGTGCAGCCCAGAACCTCCCTGATCTTCCGTTTCGGAACCGGGTGGGCCGTGGAAACCTTGAGCCGGGTCAGGTCCAGGTGGTTCTTTTCCAGGACCTCCTCGAGATAATCCCAGGCAAGGGAGGACGCGATCACACCCACTTCGCTGTCGGTCAGGGTGAGGGCGTTGAGGGCATCGGCTTCCTCCCCCGCCATCTCCACGCGCCCCAGCGCTTCCTCATGCTGCCGGCGGCAGCGGATCGACCCGGCTTTCGTGTACTTGTCGATATCCGGGGAAAAGTGGGCCTTTTGCCGAACCTTCCGGATCTCCCCCAGCGCTACTTTCCCGTAGGTATAGGACAAAACGGTCGTGCTTCGCAGGAAAACGGGGCCGCCGATCCTCTCGGACAGTTCGAAAGCGAAACGGGTAAAATCCAGCATTTCCTGAGGGTTGGCGGGAACCAGCATCGGTGCGGACGAAAGGAGGGCAAAATATCGGGAATCCTGCTCAACCATGCCGTAGTAGACGTTGGGGTCATCCCCGATGTAAAGGACGAGACCGCCCACGGTCCCGGAGGCAGCCACCGAGAGAACCGAATCGGAGGCCACGTTCAGGCCGGACATCTTCATCGTGACGAGGGATCTCCTGCCCGCCCACGAGTTGCCCGTGGCGATGTCCATGGCAACCTTCTCGTTGACAGACCACATTGCCTGAATCTGGGTGCCGGCGCGGTGAAGAATCTCGATGACGGGTGTCGTGGGCGTCCCGGGGTACCCCGTAACCAGGGAAACTCCCGCCTCAACGCAGCCGCGGGCAATCGCTTCGTTTCCGGAGAAAAGAACCTCGGTACCGGGATTATCGTCGGTGACAGGGGATCTCATGGATGAGGTTACTTGAGGAGAGAGGAGATTTCCTTGAACTGGGGTGTACCGGCTTTTTCCAGGATCTGGAATACGGCGGTTTCCATGGAGGTCAGGAAAACACCGGCCTGTTCCATGAAACGCAGGCCAGCATCCCGGTTCCCGTCGATCCTGGAACAGACAGCATCCCACGGGACATGAACGGTATAACCCCCATCCAGAAGGTCAAGGGCTGTCTGGAGGACACAAATGTGGGTCTCCATCCCGGTCAGGATCACCTTTTTCCGGCCCAGGGAATCCAGCTTCTGGGTGAAAGGCTCCTCCGAGCAGCAGGAAAAAAAGATCTTCTCAACAGGTTCGGCCCCGTCAAGACGGGATGCAACCGCATCGACGGTGGGCCCCAACCCTTTTGTGTACTGCTGGGTAAGGACGATGGGGATCTGATGAAGCTTTGCCGCCTGGATGAGCACGCCGATGGCGTTCTCCACCTGGGACCGCCTTTCCATGATCCTTGCCAGCCTTTCCTGGACATCAACGATCACGAGAACGCACTCCGATGCTTTCAGCCTCATCTTTTCGATCATTCCAACGCTCCCAGAAGACCTTCGTTAAACGTTAAGCATGATCCAATCCGCTGAATTTAATACCGGGTGAACCTGCATTCAGAATCAAATAGTGTTTTCCGAACCTGGCGATTTATAACCTAACCGGTTGGAGATGTCATCGACGGCTTTCCTGATGAGGGGGACAAACTCCTTCTTGACCCTGTCCATCGTCATCCTTACGGATGGTGCGGACACCGAAATGGCTCCCACAACCTTCCGCGTGTAATCGAAGATCGGGGCCCCGATACACCTGACTCCCTCGTCCCATTCCTCGTCATCGATGGCGTAACCCAACTCCTTTACCAGTGCAAGGTGCTCCATCAGACGGTCCTTGTCTGAGATGGTGTTGGGCGTAAACTTTTTGAGCTCTTTTCTACCGATGATCTCGGCGATGTTCTCGGGCATCTCGTAGGCCAGCTGGGATTTCCCGATGGCGCTGCAGTGGGAAGGAACCCGGCATCCCACTCTCGAGAGAACGCGGACCGTCTGGGAGGATTCGACGACGTCAAGGTAGAAACAGTAACGCTCCTTCAGAATCCCTATGTAAACGTTTTCGTCCACCTTCCGGTTCAGTTCCTCCATGACAGGACGGGCCACCCGCAAGAGCCCGGTATGGCGGATATAGGTTTGTCCCATCTCCAGGATACCGAGACCAAGGCGATAGTTGTTGGTCATCCGGCTCTGCTCGATGTAACCACGGTTCTCCAGCGTGGCGAGGATCCTGAAGATGTGGTTCTTGTGAAGCTTTCGGCGCCTGGAAAGCTCCGTGATCCCCAACTCGTCCTCGTCCCCGTGGAACGCCTCGAGAACATCCAGGGCGTGATCCACCGACTGGATGATGTAATCCGATTTTTTCCTCTTTGTCTGGGTCATTTCCTCCTCCGCGACTCACCTTACGGACCCATTGAAAACCGGGGCTGGCGACGGGCCGGACTGCTTTCCCAACGACACGATTATTTTAACAGTTAAAACGGGATTGTATGTTCGAGGAAAATATAAGTCAAGGAACAGGAAAGAACAGTGACTGGTGATTGGTGACTGGTGATTGGTGA
>CBFDCL010000148.1:0-3508 GCA_965603295.1 uncultured bacterium
CAATCATTTTCCGGATATCTACCGAACCTCTGGTCACCAGATAGGCATCGACGAGGTCATCACCCTTTCCGGAACCATCAGGACTCTTCCCGAAACCACCTTCATCGGGGTCGAACCGGACGAGCTCCGCATGTCCATGGAGCTTTCTGAGATTATCCGTTCGAAACTGCCGAAGGTGCTGGAGACCGTCCTGGAAACGGCCGGACTCGATCCGGAGAAGTACCGGGATTATCTCAACCGGCCTCTGGTCCAGCCGGGACCAGAATATTCCTGACACGGGGACACGGAGACACGAGGACACGGGAAAAAGGCCGACGCGGTGACGGAGGGATGGGGAGACACGGAGGAAATTAAGAAAAGGATTGAGAATCGGGGGTTAAGAATTGAGGATTGTTTTCCCTTATCAGAGAATATCATCCTCAACCAGCGCATAACTTTCAATTCTCAACCCTCATTTTGGACACGAGACTTGGGGTCAGAGCAAATTCCCAACACCTGTTATTGGGAGTTACGTTGTCGGCCAAACGATGCATTCTCGGAAATAACCTGACTCGAAAAACATAGAAAATACAATATGACCCTTTTCAAAAAACTCACCGCATCCACCAATAGGTTTCTCTCTCCGCGTCGCCGGGTCTCCGCGTCACCGTGTCATGTGCTCTGAAGGAGAGGAACCGAGCCCTTGCACGAACTTTCCATTGCCATGGAGATCCTGGATATCGTCAGGAGGGAAAGCACCTCCCACGGGGCCCGGACGGTCACGAAGGTGAGACTCCGCATCGGGGACATTTCGGGTGTCGAAACCGACTCCCTTTCCTTCTGTTTTAACGCAGTAAAGGGGGAAAACCTCCTCACTGCCGATGCCGAGCTTGAAATTGAAAAGATTCCCGTCCGGATCCTGTGCCATACCTGCGAAATGGAGTTTCCGGCGAACGGGCATACGGTCACCTGCCCGTCGTGCGAAGGGTTCGAGACAACGCTTCTGCAGGGTGAAGAACTGGAGATCGCGGATATAGAGATTGATTGAATTTCGTCCAATGTCCAAAGTCCAACGGGAACTCAATGAAAAATATGATAAAAATACTTACATGTAATCATAAGGTTTAATCGGGAATCATATACCTATTATTACTTCTCTTTACGTTGGACATTAGACGTTGGACGTTAGACGGCGAACCTGGAGGCTAAGTGGCCAATATCAAACTCGAAAAAAAGATCCTCTCCCGCAACGATATGCTGGCGGCCGAGTTACGGCAGCAGTTCCGCAAGGAAAATGTCACGGTCATCAACATGGTCAGTTCCCCGGGATCCGGCAAGACCTCCCTCCTGGAAAAAACCCTCGAGGGCCTGAGCCAGGGACTTTCCATCGCCGTTATCGAGGGAGACCTTCAGACCGCGAACGACGCGAAAAGGATCGCTGCCACGGGCGTTCCCGTCCATCAGATCAATACGGGCAGCGCTTGCCACCTCGAAGCGGAGATGATCAGGAAAGCTCTCGATCATTTCAACCTGAAGGACCTCGATCTTCTGATCATTGAAAATGTGGGGAATCTGGTGTGTCCCTCCGCCTTCGATCTCGGTGAGGATCTGAGGGTGGTCCTCGTCAGCGTCACCGAGGGCGATGACAAACCCCTCAAATACCCCTCCATGTTCCACACCGCCCACCTCATGATGGTAAGCAAGGTGGACCTTCTTCCCCATACCGATTTCTCCGTGGACGCGGTGATCAGGAACGCGAAATCCTTAAATCCCGCTATTGAAACCATGGAAACCTCCTGTCGTACAGGAACAGGCCTCGACAAATGGACCGGCTTTATCCTGTCTTTGACGGGAGCGTCGGGTCGCTCAGTTGATTGAGAGGCGGCGCCTCTGCATAGGTGGAATGGTGCAAGGGGTCGGATTTCGACCTTTCGTCTTTCGCCTCGCAACGGAAATGGGCCTAAACGGGTGG
Source organism: uncultured bacterium (assembly GCA_965603295.1). GTDB lineage: Bacteria > BMS3Abin14 > BMS3Abin14 > BMS3Abin14 > BMS3Abin14 > JAFGWO01. Next base: position 1,952 of record CBFDCL010000148.1, read on the forward strand.
ATCAACAACACCACGAACGGTGTGGTCATCGAGGCGGAAGGGGAGGGCGGCCTTTTAAAACAGTTCATTGAAAAACTCCGCACCGATTCGCCCCCTCTGGCCAGGATCGATGAACTGACTCATCACCGCCTTCCGGTTACCGGCTACCGGGAGTTCTCGATCCGCCACAGCCTTTCCGGGGCCGATCCCCGGGTGCTGATCCCTCCCGACATTTCCACCTGCGTGGACTGCCGCCGGGAGCTTCTCGACCCCTCCGACAGACGATACCGGTACCCGTTTATCAACTGCACCAACTGCGGACCCCGATACACCATCGTTCGGAAGGTCCCTTACGATCGGCCCAATACATTCATGTCGGAATTCGGCATGTGCCCCCGGTGCGAAAAGGAATATTCCGACCCCTCCGACCGCAGGTTTCACGCCCAACCCAATGCCTGTCACGATTGCGGCCCGACATTGGAGCTTTTGAACGCGGACGGTACTGTTTCCAACACGGACCCTCTCAGTGGAACCGTCAACATGCTGAATATAGGTAGGATCGTGGCCATAAAAGGGCTCGGCGGGTTCCACCTGGCTGTCAACCCCTTTTCTTCTGACGCGGTCGGGAAACTGCGGAAGAAAAAGGGCAGGGAGGAAAAACCGTTCGCCATAATGGTCCGGGATCTTCACACGGCGGCCGGGTTGTGTCTGGTTGAAAAGGGGGCCCAAACCCTCCTGACGAGCACCGAAAGTCCCATCGTCCTTCTTCCACGCCTTGAAAATCCACGGATTCCCATCGTGCCGGAAATCGCCCCGAAAAGCCGCAATTTAGGTCTGATCCTGCCCTATACACCCCTTCACATCCTCCTCATGGAGGTGTTCGAAGTCCTCGTCATGACCAGTGCCAATTTGAGCGAAGATCCTCTCTGTGCCAATTACACCGAGGCCCGCGAGAAACTCGGCGGAATTGCAGACGCTTTCCTTACCCACGACCGGGAGATCGTTCTCCGGTGCGACGATTCCATCGTCCGCCCGGATCATTCCAAACCCGGAAACGGGCCGATCGTCCTCCGGAGGGCCCGGGGCTTTGTGCCTTCCCCCGTTCTCCTTCCCCTCTCCGGGAAACCGGTTCTGGCCCTGGGCCCGGAATTGAAGGGCACCGTTTGTCTGACTCGGGAGAACCGGGCCTTCATCGGCCAGCACCTCGGCGACCTGAAAAACCTCGATACCCTCCGTTTCCTTGAAGAGGTCGTTTCGCACCTCATGAACATTCTGGAGGTGATCCCCTCCGTCATCGTTCACGATCTGCACCCCGACTACATGACCACATCCCTTGCAGAGACGGGGGGAAAGGTGCCCTGGGCCCCGGAAACCCCGGTTCTGGCGGTGGGACATCATCACGCCCATGTCCTGAGCTGCCAGGGAGAGGCCGGCCTGACAGGGCCCTGCATCGGGATCGCCCTTGACGGCACCGGTTACGGGACGGACGGAACGATATGGGGCGGGGAGATCCTGAAAGTTGATGGGACCCGGATGAAAAGGATCGGGCACTTAAAAAACCTGTGGATGCCAGGTGGA
>CBFDCL010000149.1:0-3488 GCA_965603295.1 uncultured bacterium
GGCGCCCAGGACCGACATTCGTCCGTCATAGGGGCAAACCCCAGGGGCCCTGACCCGACCAAGCACGTCGACTTTCTGGCTGTTGTAGGCATCGACCCTCACCGAGATGTTCGGATCCCTGACATACTTCGTGTAGGCCAGGTTCAGCTCCTCCTGGAGTTCCAGGACCGTTTTCCCGGCGGCCTGGATGGTCCCGATCATGGGGAGGACCAGGAGGCCGTCGCCCTGGATGTTGAACGAGTGCAGGTCAGGAGAATCGGCCCGGCTGCCGGTAAACAGGTTGGAGTGATCTAAATCCCGGATAAGGAGGACATCCTGGGCTCCCAGCCGGTAGGGTCCCGGGTCGGCCGGAGGCGGAGGAACTTCCAGCTTTTCCTGCTCGAGCTGCACTAACTCCGCGGCCCCCAGAGGCTCTTTGGTGGTGGGAACAATGTAATTGCTGGTGGAAGAGCAGCCGGAGATGACCGCCACGGCGAGCAGGGCCAGGCAGATTCCCCACCTGCCGGATTTTGGGAAAAACTTCCCCTTGTGACGTCCAAAGAAAATCAAGGCGCCCTCCCGAAACAGCCATCTGCAAGTTGACTTAGCCGAACAATGGTAAACGAAGTTGCGAACCAGTTCAACCCATATAGTTGAAAAATAGGCTTTTTTGAAACCGTCCAAAGAATCTGAAGCGGGATGTTTGCGTTTTACTGGAAAAACAGTACAGGGGGAAGATCAAGCCCAAAGCCCAGGGAGCCAAGCCCAAAGAAAAAAATCGGTGTCATTGCGAGCCAACTTTGCGCGCGGCAATCTCAGGCAAAGCCACTATATCGTTGCGGTTCCCCAAGGTTACTCCTGGGATCGCTTCGCGTAGTGTCAGCTCGCGATGACGGAGAAACAGTCCAGAGTCCAGAGTCCAGCGTCCAGGGTCCAGAGGAAACCGGTGATTAGTGATTGGTGATTGGTTGAAACAGAGTTCTCTTGACACGGAGACGTGGCGACACGGGGAATTCAGTCCAAAGCGTTAAGACCAACCCCCAAAGATCAATGAAGAACGCGTTGGACGTTCGACGTTGGACATTGGACGTCAGCCGTATATTCAAACCCCAAACATCAAACTTCAAACCCGAACTTCCACGTTAAACATTAAACGTTAAACGTTAAACCGGTGCGTCAGCCGCTACAGCGGCGCCGAAACAGCCACAGAAAAGTAGAAATTGAACTCTTTCTCTCCGGCTACATAATCAACGTTGCGCACCTTGTCCAGGGCGGCCGTAAACTGCGCCTTCCACGCGTCTTCCTGTTGTCCAAAGTGCTGCTCATAGCCCACAATGACCTGAGAGTGGTCCTCCATAACCGGCATGGTATAATGGCCTCTTTGTTCGATATCGAACCCGAATTTTAACTTCGCCCACTGCCCGAGATCAAAGCCCAATCCGGAATAGAAGTCCCTTCCTCCTCCACCCACATGGTGTCCAAGAATCCGCCCTTCATAGGTGTACCCGTCGGTGTAGATCCCGTGCCTGTACCAGGCCCTCGCAATTTCCTGGGTGTAGGCCAGATCCACGTATTCGAAAGTCAGGTCTACTGATTCGGTCACAGCGGGAAAATATACCCCGATCAGGCCAGCCATCCTCGAGGGAAGACCGTTTGATTCGTCCTCCCCGCCGAACTCTCCGTAAATCTGCCAGCCCGGCAGGGAAAACCGAAAGTCGAAACCGGCTATCTTGTTGGAGCGGTCCTCTCCGCCGATTTCATTCTCCCCGAAAAAGATGTCAAAAAGGTCCGACAGATCGACGTCCGGCCTCCCCTCCCCTCCTGTGATAACCATCATGGTTGCCCCGAGTTCGACCATGTAGGACGGCCGGAAGTTAAACCGAACGCCGGCGAAATACGGTTCCGGAACCGCCCGGTCCTCCTCAAGCCTGCTTAAGAAAAAATCAAGTCGAAACGGCCCCAGGTGCTCGAATATCCACGGCATTATCAACGGATTCGCGTTTGTCAGACGGATCATGGGAAGCGGTTCGGCGTTGCTGGTAAGATACAGGCCCCCATGCCTCCCCTGCCCCCACCACAGGCTCTCCTTCCCGGCCCCGAGTTCAAAACCCAGGGCTTCCACTTTGACATAGGCCCTGTGTATGAGCGGCTGCCCGTCATCCTCTCCAAGAGACAGGACAGGGAACAGCTGAGCCTCGAGGTCTCCCAGGAAGAGTTCCGACTGGAAGGACAGATAACCGGTGGTCCATTCGTTGGGATCGATCCCCTCGTTGTTGTAGATCAGGGCGCTCTGGGAGGCATTGATAACGGGGATGGATGACGGGTCCCCATCGAGGTAGATTATTTCCAGTTCGGGATCCCTGACCGGGGAAAACCCGGTGCCGACCTTCAGGCTGGTGAGGACGAGGTATTCGAGCCGCGCGATGGCCCTGGCGGTCTTTTTGGTGACCTCTCTTTTCGCCGTCCGGTCCTGTTGGCCCGCCGCAGTCAGCCTGGCTGAATCGGAATTCCCGCCGCCGGCCGGATCGGGGGGGTCACTTTTCACCTCGCACCGGTCTTTGACCTCATCCAGGAGCCGGAAGACCTCCCCATAGGTAACCGGCCTCGTTCCGGCAAGGTGCGTCCGCAGACAGCCCTGTGCATTCAGGAGATCCAGGATCTCGTAAACGGGGCTGTCAAGAGGGACGTTGCCCGAAACGGCATAAGCTTCAGTAGGCCACAGCGCAAATACGCAAAAAGCGATAAGGACAGGAACCTTCCGAAATGAAGTGAAAACCCCAACCATTTGGTAAGGATAGAACTAAAATCGATATGTTTCAACATTCCCCCTTAACCTCCCAACGGAAAAAACACGTTTATCGTTTAAAGTTTATTGTTGAACGTGATTCTAAAACCACAACTTTCAAACTCTCAAACTTTCAAACCTGATGGAGCGGTCCAACGTCCAACGTCAAACGTCCAACGTGTATACGGTGTCATTGCGAGGAGTCACGCACCTGGCTTGGCGACGCGGCAATCTCAGGCAAAGCCGCAAGGTCGCTGCAGCTCCCTTCGCCCGACAGGGTGTCAGAGCACTAAAAAAAGGCCAAAGCCCAACGACCAAAGCCCAAAGGGGAAACACATTAAACTATAAACGATAAGCGTTAAACGTAAGTGACAACCTCCAACTTTCAAACTCTCAAACTTTCAAACTCTCAAACTTGTTTTTTCCACGAATACCACAGTGAAAAATACGAGCTAAAATGAAATAAAGAGGGGGCCGCTCCCGATGAAGGTAAATCGCTCGCTAAAACAGAGGCGTTAAAATTCGTATTCGAAAGGAGGGGGAAACATGTTTGGACGCAAAAAACACAAAGGGGACAAGCAGGAAAGCGAAAGGGACCAGTATGTTTCCAAGATGACAACCCAGCTTGATGACTGGGATGTTGAAGTCGACAGCCTTGAAAAGAAGTCTCATCAAGCATCAACAGGTGTTGTGGAGGAACATCTGGAACGGGTAAGGAAACTTG
>CBFDCL010000150.1:0-3461 GCA_965603295.1 uncultured bacterium
CCGGGAGGCCCAATACCGGGAGGTGAACAATGCTGGAATTCGTCGAGGACAGTCAGGACCTCAAAGCCAGGATCAAGGTGTTTGGGGTTGGGGGCGGAGGCGGAAACGCCCTGAACAACATGATCGAATCCCGATTGAAGAACGTGGAGTTCATTGCCGCCAACACGGACTCCCAGGCCCTGAAAACATCCCTGGCCCCCACGAGGATCCAACTGGGGGCCGAAGTGACCCACGGCCTCGGAGCGGGGGCCGATCCTGATGTGGGCCGCAAGTCCGCGGAGGAAAGTGAGGATCAGATCCGCGACTGCCTGACAGAAACGGATATGGTTTTCGTTACTGCAGGGATGGGCGGCGGTACCGGCACGGGCGGCGGCCCGGTGGTTGCGCGCATTGCCCAGGAGATCGGAGCCCTGACCGTGGGTGTCGTAACCAAGCCTTTCGATTTTGAAGGAAAGGTGAGGATGGACAACGCCGAGGACGGGCTCGAGGAGCTGCGCCGTTGCGTCGATACCCTTATCGTGATCCCCAATGACCGTATTTTTTCGGTGATCAAGCACGGGGAAAAGGCCAGCGACGCGTTCAGGGTCGTCGACAACGTCCTGTTCAGCGCGGTAAAGGGGATCAGCGATCTCATCACAAAGCCGGGCCGGATCAACCTGGATTTCGCCGATGTCAAGAGGGTCATGGAGGGTAAGGGTAGGGCCCTCATGGGGACCGGAAGGGCCTCGGGTGAGGATCGGGCGGAGGAAGCGGCGCAGACCGCGATCTCCAGTCCCCTCCTGGAGGACAACAGCATCGACGGAGCCACGGGGGTTCTCATCAACATCACCGCCGGATCGGATATCGGAATGCAGGAGATCCAGAGCTCTTCCTCCATCATCAGGAGCGCGGTGCACGAGGAAGCGGAGATCATCTTCGGCTGGGTGGAGGACGACACCCTGGGAGAGGATCTGATGGTCACCGTTATCGCCACCGGGTTCGGGCGGGAACAACTCGGGAAAAACCGGGAACAGTTCCCCTATTTCAGGAGTGACCAAAGCCAGGACATAGAGGTCCCGGCTTTCGTACGGAGGAACGAGGAGGAGAAGGGTCCTGAAAAACCGAGGCGCCCGTCCATCACTCTGCTCGATGAGGAGGAGTTCGAGGTGCCGGCTTTCCTCAGGCGCCAGGCGGACTGATCCGAGGTGCCCCGGAGAGCGTCACTGGGTGAAGCCTGGGTCTCGCCGAAACCCCGGAACGGCGGGCTGAGGATAGCGGTGGCCTACCCGAATTCGCTGCGGGTGGGCATGTCCAATCTCGGTTACCAGGCGATCCTGAGAGCTTTTCTGGAAGAACCCGGCTTCGATGCCAGAAGGGTCTTCTGGAACGGGCGCTCCCTCGAATTCCCGGATGGCGGACGTTCCCTGAGTGAGTTCGCTGCTGTTGCTTTTTCCGTTTCCTACCAGCCGGATATTGTTCACCTCCCCCGGATGCTGGAAACGGCCCAAGGGGCACTGGTCATCGGTGGCGGGGCCGCGCTCACCATCAACCCCGAAACCTCGGCCCGGTTTTTCGACCTGATCGTCCTCGGCGATTCCGAGCCCATCCTCCCCCGGCTCATGGAAGTCCTCCTGTACGCTGGAGGGGACAGGGATCGTGTCCTCGATCACATGGAGGAAACGGAGGGAATCTATCTCCCTTCCCTGTTTCGGGGCGATGGAGATGTGCCCGAGGTCACCCGTGCAATTTTCCAGGATCTGGATCGATTGCCGGCACGTCCTGCCGTGATCTCCCGGGATGCCGAATTCGGCGGGATATACCCTCTTGAAGTGTCTCGTGGGTGTCCAGCCGGGTGTCGTTTCTGCGCTGCGGGAGCGGTGTGCGGTCCGGTGCGATTCCTGGGAATAGACGCTTTTAAGCGCGAATCCGAAGTCGGCCTTCGCTTTCGGAACAGAATCGGTCTTGTGGGAACAGCTGTCTCCTATCATCCCCGGCTCGAGGAAATGGCGGGCTTCCTGCTTGAGAAGGGGGGTACCTTTTCCCCGTCTTCCATGCGGGCCGAGCGGGTCACACCGGACCTCGCTGCTCTCCTTGTCAGGGCTGGGCATAAAACGGTGTCCCTGGCACCGGAAGCGGGGGACGAGAGGTTAAGATCTTCCCTGGGAAAGGGGATGAGTGACACGATCTTCCTGGAACGGGTGGATATGCTCTTAGAGGCCGGGATCCCGAACCTTAAACTGTATTTCATGATGGGCCTCCCCGGCGAGGAGGACGATGATGCCGGGGCCATCGTGGACCTGCTCTCTAAGGTTCGGGAGAGGATGCTCCTTGTTGGCAGGCCCAGAGGGAAAGTGGGCAGTCTTACCGCCAGTGTCAACCCCTTTGTGCCAAAGCCGCAGACCGCATTGGAGAGGGTTTCCATGGCCGAAGAGGGGGATCTGAAAAGGCGCCTTAAAATCGTCCGGGAAGGCGCTTTTTCCCTGGGAGGGGTAAAGGCGCAGACGGGCTCGGTGAGAGCGGCCTACCTGGACGGCCTGCTGTCCCTCGGGGACAGGGGGGTCTTTAACGCGCTGGACAAGTTGCCGCCCGGCGGTGTATCACTAAAACGCCTGATCGGGATCTTCCCCCCGGCCGAATCGATCCTCTTCGGAAGAAAAGAGGGGGAAATGCCCTGGAGCTTTATTAAATAGCCCAAAGACCAAAGACCAAAGGCCAAAGGAAGGGCGAAAAATACAAGTTGGACCTTGGACGTTCGACGTTGGACGAAAAAAACACAGGAGAGTAACCGTTGCCTGTCCCTTTTCCAAAAAGATGGTTCCGCAGAAAGAAGATCATCCTCGCATCCGGCTCGCCCAGGCGTAAGGAGCTGCTGGACCTGACCGGCCTGAAGTACCAGGTGATCACCCCCAGCGTCGAGGAGAAGCAGCTTCCGGAGGAGGCTCCCCGTGAACTCGTCAAGAGGCTCGCGCTGGAAAAAGCAGTTAGTGTCGCTGCCAACAACCCGGATGACGTCATCCTCGGGTGTGATACCATCGTTGTCCTGAACGGGAAAACCATCCTCGGCAAACCGCGCAGTAAAAAGGATGCCAAGGACATGCTCACCCGGCTGGCTGGAAAGGAGCACACGGTTCTTTCGGGCGTGGCCGCCGTCTGGCACAGGAAAAGCAAACAGCGGGTGATCACTGTGGAGAGCCGGGTTCGGATCAAGCAGCTGGAGGATTGGGAGATCAACTGGTACCTCGATACCGGTGAACCCATGGATAAGGCGGGGGCCTACGCCATCCAGGGGCGCGGGGCGATATTTATTGAGGGGATTGTGGGGTCACATACAAACGTTATAGGCATGCCCCTCATGGAAACGGTTATGCTCCTCAGGTCTTTTGGGGTGAGGCTATAACGAGCGTCCAGAGCACATCATCTACTTCGTACTCCCTCCTCGGCAATCCTCACGTACGTCATCATGTACGCTGCGGTTGCCTCGT
>CBFDCL010000151.1:0-3412 GCA_965603295.1 uncultured bacterium
AGACCACCTCCGAAGGAACGGCTCGTCCACTGGGCTGAAGTTCAGCACACGGGTCTCACCGTCCCCGGGTCCGGATGAGAACGATTCCTGCCAGACCGTAAGCGAGACGCAGGGGACGGGTTTTTTCCCGAAAACCTCGCGCCACGTTTCCTTTTCCTCGATCACCTTCCAGACGAAACCGGTGGAGGCTTCCAGGATGCGCTCTCCAACACGGGGAAGTTCTAGTTTCTCGCGCAGATCCTTGAAGCTGTACGAGGGGCGTTCGCTTTCCACGAGGATCTTTTCTCCAAGGACCTTGATGCCGACAACACCGGCGGGGGAAGTGAGGATGATGGAAAGAACCGCTACGGCGAGGATCACCTCGCCCCCTGGCATCCCCGCTGCCAAGGGCACCGCGCCGATGGCGGCTTGGACCGTCGCTTTAGGAATATAGGCCACCGTAGCGAAAACCTTTTCCCTGGGATTTAATTCGCTGCCGGTCAGGGAGATCCAGGTGCCCAGGCACCGGGCGGCCAAGCCCCCGGCAACGAGCAGGGCTCCCGCAAGGCCGGTTTGCCAGGCGACTTTGATATTCACCTGCGCCCCCACGAGGACAAAAAGAAGAAGCTCCGCGAAGACCCAGAGCCGCTTTAACTCCCTGGAGATGACGTGGGCAATAGCTTCCTGCCGTTCAAGGAGGAAAAAACCGATGGCGGTGACGCCAAGGATAGCGGATATGGGAAGGATGCCGTGAAGGGAATCCTCCACCCAGGTGAGGGCGATGGCCACCCCCATGAGGATGATGCTCCTGCGGGGCGGTTTAAAGTCGTATCGCATGAACAGGCGATAAAGGATGTACCCGAGAAGGAAGCCGCTGGCGATCCCCAGGAAAATGGAAAGGGGAACACTGAGGATGTGGTACAGCCATCGGGTGGTTCCGCCTCCGAACATGCCCATGAGGACGGTAAAATAGACGATGGCAAAGACGTCATCGATGGCCGAGGCGCCGAGAATGAGGGTGGGGATGCCCTTGTCAGCCCCTTTGCCCCTCTCCATGAAATCAAGCATTAGGGGAACAGTGACGGCGGGGGAGGAGGCTCCAAGAATGCAGCCGAGGATGGCGGATTCCAGGAGAGACAGCCCGAGCAGGGGTGGAGCCAGCAGGGTAATGGTGGCGATCTCAAAAAGGCCGGGGACGATACTCATGGTCAGGGCATAGCGGCCGACCTTGAGAAGGGAATCCCTGCGAAGTTCCAGTCCGGCTCTGAGAAGGATAACGATAAGGGCGATTTTGCGAAAATCGCCCGAAACAGCAACCATATCCGGTGCAAAGAGATCAAGGACATGAGGGCTAACGAGAACCCCCACGAGGAGCATGCCGACGAGCCCCGGCATACGCAGTTTTCGAAAAAGGGCGTCGGCGAAAAAACCGACCAGAATAATGAAAGCCAGACTCGCAGCCAATGCCCCCCCCGATAGAATGTTCGCGGAAAAGGTTAAAACTAGGTGTTTAAAGTTTTCTGTTTAAGGTTTGGAGCTTTTTATTTCCAACCCTCAACGTACAAACCGGGAACAATCTCAAACCGCAACTTCAAACCGCAGCCTTAAACTTCAAACAGTTTTTCTCAACTCTCAAACTTTCAAACTTTTCATACCCCGTAGGGGTTGTTTGTCCGGATGATCTCGATGAACGGATCCACCAGATCCGGGTCGAACTGGCTGCCAGAGCGCCTTTCAATCTCCTCCAGGGCTTTCATGATTTTAACGCCGGGACGGTAGGTCCGGTCGGTGATCATGGCGTCGAAAGCATCGGAAATGGTGATGATTCTCGCGCTAAAAGGTATGGCTTCCCCAGCCAGGTTCATCGGGTAGCCTTCCCCGTCCCAACGCTCGTGATGGTGAAGAATCCCTTTCAGGCACTCATCGGTCAGGATCGGTTTGAGGATCTGGTATCCCACCTCCGGGTGGGTTCTCATGATGAACTTCTCGCCCTCCGAAAGCCATGAGGGTTTGTTGAGGATCCTGTCGGAGATCCCGAGTTTTCCCGTGTCGTGGAGCTGCGCAGCGAGAATGATATCCGATAAAAGCCCGGATTCGATGCCGAGTTTTCTGAGCAGGAGATCGGTCAGGCGGGTTACCCGGATGGAGTGCCCTTTAGTGTAGGGATCCCGGGCTTCGATGGCGTTGATCAGGGTGCGGACAGCATATAAAAAAGTATCCTCCAGTTTCTTTTCCTGATGAATGACCTTTTCCACCATTTGAAACTGCTGTGCCCGTTCGCTCTTTTGTGCCTCGTTTTTCATGAAAGAGAGGGCGATGCGAGTTTCCAGTTCTTCAGGGTCAATGGGTTTGAGCATGTAATCGGTCACCGAAAGCCTCATGGCCTCGATGGCGTGATTCACATCGGTGGACGAGGTGATAATGATAACGGGCAGATCCGGAAGCCTTTTTCGAAGATGGCGAAGCATTTCGATGCCGTCCATCTCGGGCATGATGATATCGGTGATAACAAGATCGTAATTGTGGCCGGAGATGATGCCCAGGGCTTCACGGCCGTTAGACACCGTGTCCACCGTCATGCCCTTCCCCACAAGGAAATCGGAGATGGTAGAACGCTCGAACCCGTTATCCTCAACAAGAAGGATAGAGAGGTTTTGGACTTGGGAGGTGGAGGGAATCATCGGTATTATTATCCGGCCATTTTCTTGTGGTCAGGCAGTCTCGGTGGGTTTTTCCTCCGGAACGTCCCTTTCTATGGCGGGGAGTGTGACAATGAAGGTGGCGCCTTCCCCGGGGGGGCTTTCGACACGGATGCTGCCTCCGTGATCCTTGATAATGCCATAGGTTACGGAGAGTCCCAGACCGGTTCCCTTGCCTGCCGGTTTCGTGGTGAAGAAGGGCTCGAAAATCCTCTTCTGTATTTCCTCGGGCAGCCCCGGTCCTGTGTCGCTGATCCGGATCTCCAAAGTACCCTCCTCAGGCAGACGGGTGGCCGCCCGGACCGTACCGGGTTGACCGTCCATTGCCTGCTGGGCGTTGATCATGATGTTCATCAGGACCTGTTGAAGCTGGTTCGCGTTTCCCATCACGTCAGGAAGGTCTTCGGTGAGGTCCTTTTCGATCCTGACCTGGTTGACTCCCAGTTGGTGAGCCACAATCCCGATAGCGTCTTCGACGACCTGGTTGATTTCAGTGGGTGAAAATTCGGCCTGTTCCTGGCGGGCAAACTTCATCAGGTTCCCGATAATAGAGTTGCACCGCTTCGTTTCCTTCTCGATGGTTTTCAGGTTTGAAAAGACAGGGGTATCCTTTTCCACTTTTTTCAGGCTGAGTTGGGTGTATCCCAGTATGCCGGCAAGGGGATTCTTGACCTCATGGGCAATGCCGGCGCTGAGCTGCCCGAAGGCGGACATCTTTTCGGATTGAACGAGGG
>CBFDCL010000152.1:0-3335 GCA_965603295.1 uncultured bacterium
CAGACGACTGGGTATGCCCGGAGTGTGGAGTAGACAAGACCTATTTCGAGGAGGATTAACCCGGGAAAAGGAGGAACGTCATGAGTAAAATGGTTTGTACCGTCTGTGGTTACACTTACGATCCAGCCGTTGGAGACCCCGATGCGGGGATTGCGCCGGGAACCGCTTTTGACGATCTTCCAGACGACTGGGTATGCCCGGAGTGTGGAGTAGACAAGACCTATTTCGAGGAGGAGTGATTTGAGCACACTGCAGTTGGCCCCCGGTGTTCACTGGACAGGTATCCTGGATCCGGATCTTCGCGTTTTCGACGTGATCATGAAGGCGGAGCACGGAACCACATATAATTCCTTCCTGGTCAAAGGAAACACAGGGTGCGCCGTCATCGAGACAGCCAAGGAGAAATACAAGGGACAGTTCTTTGAGAACGTCTTCTCCCTGGTGGACCCCACGGAGATCACCCATATTGTCCTGAACCATACAGAACCGGACCACAGTGGGTCCCTGGGGGCCCTTCTTGAGGAAGCTCCTTCCGCCGCTGTTGTATCCTCGAAAAACGCGGTTCCTTTTATCAAGGCTATCCTTAACAGGGATATTGATATCATGACGGTGGGGGATGGCGACAGTGTAGACCTGGGAGGAGTGACCCTCGAATTCATTCAGGCCCCTTTTCTTCATTGGCCCGATACGATGTTCACCTTCGTCCGGGAGCCGGGAATTCTCTTCCCGTGTGATTTTTTAGGAAGCCATTTCGCGGACAAAAGGATGTACGACGATGAGGTGGACGATTTTTCCCATGCCCGGCGTTACTATTTCGATCACATCATCAGACCTTTCAAGGAGTATGCCTTAAAGGCAATGGATAAGATCGATGGCCTTCCTATCCGAATGATCGCGCCGAGCCACGGCCCTGTCCTGCGGACCGATCTTGACAGGTACCTTGGGGAATACCGGGAGTGGAGCACCACGCCGAAGAAAAGAGAAAGGCCCTATGCCCTTGTCTTTTATCTTACCAGTTATGGCAACACCCGCATGATGGCGGAGAAAATTGCTCTGGGTGCCCGGGAGGCGGGGGCCGAGGTCGGCCTGTTTGATCTCCAGGCCACCGATATCCCTTCCCTCCTCGATGATCTGGAAAGTGCGGATGCCCTTGCCATCGGCTCCCTGACCATCAACGGGGACGCGGTCAAACCGGCGTGGGATCTCCTTGCTTCCCTCGCCACCCTCAAGCTCCGGGGAAAGGCCGCCGTAGCTTTCGGTTCCTACGGTTGGAGCGGAGAAGCCGTCCGGTTCATGGAAGAAAGGCTCAAGGGGATCAAGTTCAAGGTGGCCGCAGAGGGAGTCCGGGCTCAGATGATCCCGACGGATAAGGATCTCGATGCCTGCAGGGAACTGGGGAAAAAGCTGATAGAGTCCCTCTCTGCCTAGCTCATGGTCATCATACTCAAGCACGTTCCCTTCGAGGGTCCGGGCCTTATCCAGGAGATGCTCGAAGGAAGGGGAGTGCCTCACAGGACCATCGAAGTTTTCGATGAAGGGGTCCCCCTGTGCCCTGCTGGATTCTCCGGACTCGTTTCAATGGGCGGACCCATGTCCGTGGGCGATGGCCTGGAAGAGATCCAACGGGAAAAACACCTTCTCAGGGAAGCTGTTGAAAAAGATGTACCTGTGTTAGGGATCTGCCTTGGGGCACAGGTCCTGGCCAGCGCTTTCGGGGCGAGGGTCTACCCGGGAACAGGACCGGAAATTGGTTGGGGAGAGGTTCACCTGACGGAAGAAGGAGTCGGTGATCCCCTGTTCGCCGGGGTCCAGTCGCCGGTGCCCGTTCTTCACTGGCACGGAGAAACCTTTGACCTTCCCTTTGATGCTGTGCATCTGGCCTCCTCCCGTCAATATGAGCAGCAGGCTTTTCGGATAGGATCGGGGACGTACGGGTTTCAGTTTCATCTCGAGGTTGATGAGGAGATGATCCAGGAATGGGTTGTCAGGGATGTTGAGTCCGAGGACGGCCTGTTAACCGCTGCTGAAACGGTCACAGATCTGACGTGGAAGAAACTGGATCCGTTGCGGCTTGCCGGGGCCCTTGTTTTCGGGCGGTTTTTGGACCTTGTCGCCGGGAAAAAGAGTGGTTAAATTAAAAAAAGTGACTGGGAAAATAGCCCAAAGGCAAGACGTTTAACAGGTAATCCATGAACGGTTGACGAATTCGATCGATCACCAGTCACGAATCACTAATCACCGTTTTCCAATTTCCAGTTTTCAATCACGAAAAAATGGAGGATCTCAATGATTGACAAGGAAAAAATCAAAGATGTGCTCGATAAGCTCAGGGTTTCTTTGCAGGCCGACGGCGGCGATGCAGAGCTGGTGGAGATCACCGATGAAGGCTTGGTCAAGCTCCGGCTTACCGGTGCCTGTGCCGGTTGCCCCATGTCCCAGATGACCTTGAAGGCGGGCATTGAGCGGGCCTTAAAGGAACACGTGGACGAACAGATCGTGGTGGAAGAAGCTAAATAACTTCCTGGTGCCTGGCACCTCGGGTGTTCAACGTTGAGCATTTAAAGTTTAATGTGGGAAAAACGAGGGGTTGTATCCTGACAGCAGAGATAGTGTCTAGAATTTAGAGTTTAGGTACAAGGTACCAGGTATTTTCTTTTCCCCCACCCGTTATCTTCTTCCTTTTTTCGGAAGGAGATAACGGGTGGGTTTTTTCTTTCTTTGTTCTATTATCAGGGATGCAGCTGGCGGACTGAACTGATGAAGATACCCTTGCTAAAGACAACGGATTGTAATTATGAAATCCCGGGAAGGAGTCCCTTCATCCTTCTCGTCTGTATTCTCCTCCTGATGCCTGTTACGGTATGGGGAGCAAGCATCAGGGTGAGCTGGAACCCGGAAAAGGTGACCCCTGGTGGAGTGGTTCTGGTCCGGATCGTGTCCCCCGTCAAGCTCTTTGCCGCCGAAGCGGCCACCGGAAAGGACCGGTTCCCCCTGATCAAAGGAGAAGGGGGACAGTATGTGGCCCTGGTGGGGATTGATATGGGGCTCAAGGGGCCGACTTTGCCGGTGGATTTCTCTTTTTTCCCTGTGAAAGGAGGAGCTCCCTACAGGATCCGGGCCGACCTGAAGGTTCGGAAAAAAGAGGCCCCGCAACAGGTACAGAACCTCTCTCTCCCGACAGGAATGGTGGATTTTTCCCGGGAGCGGCTCTTGCAGGTACGCTGTGACAACCAGACACTGGGGAGTTCCCTTGCCACCCGGAGCCGTGAGCGGCTCTGGAGGGAGGGGTTTCTCATGCCGGTTAAAGGCCGTATCACCACGGAGTTCGGGGTCAG
>CBFDCL010000153.1:0-3230 GCA_965603295.1 uncultured bacterium
GCTGCCTCTCCAATCACCAATCACCGTATTATTTGTGACACGGTGTACATGTGCTGCTGTTCCTGTTCCCGTGGCATCGGACACAGGATTCAGGATTCACACGTCCGTCGATCCGGTGCCTGGTGAGGTAATCCCCGCGGTGCGGCGGCAAGTTGCGATCCGGCTGATCCCCATGCCGGATTGCGGGTTGGAGCCCTCCTTCGGTGGCGTGACAGTCCATGCAGAACCGGTCGCCATGACAGCTGTTGCACATATCCTGCTCCTGCGATGCGTAGGTTCCGTGCCTGAGCAGGAAACCCTCGGAATGATTGAATGTACCGTGGGGCTTCAGGGTGTCGGTGAGACGCGGTTCATGGCAATCGGAGCATTGTCCCCCCTTTTCCGAAAAATTCCTGGGGTGCCAGACGGGGGCCGCCCTGCGGTTTTCCGATCCGGCGCAACCGATGGTGATGAGGATCGCGATCATGAGGGAAATGGCCGGTATTCTTGTTCTCATCGCAGGCTCCCGATCAGTTCTCAAAGAGGTAATTCGCCCGGAGGACAACGGCGACATCCTCCTCGAAAACAGGGCTTTCCGTTAAGCGCAGATCCCCCGAAATGGAGAGGGAACCCGAAGGGGTCCACCCTGCCGACCCCACCACCTGCAGACCCTGGTCCTCTCCACTGATCTGCTCCCCGTACATCATCGCTGCGGCATCCAGGGAAAAGGTGAGGGATCCCGAAGCCAGCATGGCAAAGCCCCGGATTTCGCTGTATTCATTCTCGGGCTGATCTCCGCTCTGAACCGCGGTTTGAAGACCGATCTTTTCAACAAAACCCGGGAAGGTGATGTTCACGCCGATCTCGGAGCGGTCGGTGTCCCCCGGATCGTCTTCCTTGTGGTCCGTCGACCGAACCGTTCCGAAAAGGTTAAAACGGGGGACGGGGCGCCATTGGACCCTTCCCGTGAGGACACGCACCTCGTCATCGGGGTTGATGAGGGATTCGGAAAAGGCAGGGTTCGTCACGGCCTGGAAAAGGTCCCCGTAACTGTAACCCGATGATCCCAGGGTCACTTCCACGTTCGATGAAGGTTTGACGAGCAGAGAAATATCATCGGAAGCAAGGCCGGAAGTCGTGAGGTTGTAAAGGATCTGCCCGGTGATCTCCATGTTTCGGGTGGGCCGGATCCAGAGATCCGTTCCGGCCTCTTCGCGTTCCTCCCCAACGAAGTCCCCATCCTCGGTGAGATAGCTCAGACCCATTTCGAACCTGCCGGGTGACAGGATAAAAGCCCTTGTTCCCGTCAACAGGTTCCCCCGCTTGTTTTCCGATGCGCCGTCGGAATTGGGGCTGCCTCCGAAAAGGGAGAATCCGACCCTCCCGAAAGACTGTTTGAGGTGCACACCGTCCATCGCTTCGAAGGATGTCCCCTCGGTCAGGAGGAATCGGCCCAGTTTGACCTGTCCGCGATTGTCGTTATAACGGTAGTATGCATAGGCGCTTGAAAGGCTGCTTTGGGCCGTATCGTCTCCGGTTTCGTCAGCCAGGCTCAGGCGGGTCCAACCGTTCACGTGAAGAGAAAGTTCCGGGCGATTGCCCACTTTCACCATTTCCAGAGAAATGTATTCAAACAGGTGCGCATGGTCCGTGTCCTGCCCCACCGGTTGGTCGACCTGGAACAGGTGCAGGTACGTGTCCGAGTTCACTTCCAGATCCACGCCGGAAGCGGGCACTGGAATGGACAGGGCCGTCATTATCAAGAAAACAAGGATCAACCGGGTCATACGCATCATAGAGAGTACACCTTCCATGTTGTGCGACTTGATCGGGCTGCGTTACCAGGGAACAGACGGGAACCGTGAAAGGTCCAGGTTTTTTCGAAAAACGACCGTTCAGAAATTTATCCATATCCTTCCTTTTCTGTAAAGGAAAAAATAACTCCGGAAAGGGTCAGTTCCGTTTTACCTTTTTTCCCGGGTGGTTGCGGGGGAGTGGAGGAGGAGGATGACCGGTGTCCTGAAAATAACGGTTGATTTCCGTTCCAAGTTATCGTATAACGGCGCGGCCGATGAGGATTTGCCATCGGCATGGATTAATGTTTGTCGCCTGCTGGGAAAAGTGCCATGCAACGTCCCGGATCTGACGCTCCGGGACTTTTTTCATGGCTCAGGTTGTAAGAGCCGGGTGACGGACACAGAACAAGGAGTTAGATCAATGGCAGAGGGAACAGTAAAGTGGTTTAGTGATTCGAAGGGTTTCGGTTTTATTGAGCAGGCTGACGGACCGGATGTTTTCGTCCACTTTTCAGCCATTCAATCGGAGGGTTTCAAAACCCTTTCCGAAGGCCAGCGCGTAAGCTTCGAGGTGACCGAAGGTCCCAAGGGCCCGCAGGCCGCCAGCGTCGTACCGCTGTAAGCCATTCACGCGCCACAAAAAGAGGCCCCGGGAAAACAATCCCGGGGCCTCTTCCTTTTTTCCCATCGAACTTTGACAGGGTCGCAAAAAGTCCAGCCGGGCCTTTTTGCTCAACGGAAAGCGAAAAGTGTCATTTCCGCTTTCCTCACGAATCAATGACTTACAATACCCGTCATTGATTCGGGCGCCCCGCCCGGGGCGCGTTGATGAATTTTTTCAAAGTCATCGACGTTCCGTTAAAAACCCAGACTCAGCTTCTGAAAGTGATCCACTTCTTTCTTCAGCCAGTCCGGCCAGAATTTTTCGGCTATTGGATAGCTCGCGTCCATATTCATGAAGGACCCTGGCCCCGTGACTGCCTCGACGCCTTCCCTCGTGTTGTAGCAGATCCTGTCCACACCCACCAGTTCGGCCACCCGCAGGTTGATCTCCTCCAGGGATTTGTCATAAGGATGTTCTCCCTTGAAAGCGCGCTGCACGGCAAGCTCCTCCAGGCACTCCCGGCCCCTGTGCCACTCCTTGAACGATGGGAAGAACATGGGTCCGTAGGAAACCCAGAACTCCAGCCTGGTGGCGCTCGAATTGTACACGGTCCAGACGGACCCTCCCTGGCTGACGCTTCCCTTGACGATGCTGTCATCCCCCATGATGACCTTCTTCCCCTTGAGCACGGAATCCACACCGGCGAACTTGAGCCCGACCTCAACGGTTCGTCTGCCGATCCGGGACTCCTGGAAAGTCCGAATGGCCTGGGACTGCTTCACGAGGCCGTGGGAAATGGGCAACCCGAGCCCCTCGGCGATACCGAAGGCAACGCCGCGGCCGGAATCAGG
>CBFDCL010000154.1:0-3194 GCA_965603295.1 uncultured bacterium
AGATGATTGCCGAGGCCCCGAGGAAAAGGAGCCAGGATCCGCTGAAAGGGATGAAAGGAACGATACCCGCCCAGAGACGGCCCCTGAGGTCGTAGCCTTCCGGAGTAAGGGAAAGGGCATCCATGAAAACCCCCCTGGTTCCCCCGTACATATCAAAGGTGATCCTCCGGCCACCTTCCTTCTGGGACTGGAGAAGATCGCTGGCAAGACCGGGTTCCATATCCTGGGCCATCAGGAATTCCTTCTCACCCTCCTCGAGTTGAAGGTTTTCCCTCAGGGCCTGGCTGAGGTTGTAATGCAGGCGTGGATCATCACGATATCGCAGCGCCTGCCTGTAGTGCTCGACAGCCTGTTCGATCCTGCCCGTGCTCATGAAAATATTGCCAAGGTTATTGATGTAATCGGGCGAATCCGGTGAGATCTCCAGTGCCTGATGCAGGAGCGATTCCGCTTCCCTCAAACTGCCGGACCTCTTGAGAACGATGGCCATGGCAGCCAGTACCTGGCTGTCCTGGGGGTTTTCCACCCGGAAACGGTGAAGCGATTCCAGGGTCGGGGAACCTTCCCCCCCCCTCTCCGCCTCGTAGACCACCAGGGGGGCCGAACCCGAATAGTAGTCGTTGCCCAGAGCGAGGATATGAATGGTCAAGGGAATGGAGGCCATGAATACCAGTGCGACCCCCACGGTGACCCGTTCCCGCCCGGTGAGGTGAAAAAGCATCAGGAGTGCAATAAGGACAGTCCAAAGTGTAAAGGGCAAACCAGCGACGAGCACCGCTCCCAGAAGGATAAAGAACGCGACGTACCAAAGCCACTGGGGCACTTTCACGATATGGGACAGATCGTGCGCTATGCGGGGTGCGACTCTCAGGGTGAAAAGGAAAATGGCAAGGAAGGAAGCAATGGTCAAGGCCACGAGGATCCAGAGCAGCAGGTTAAGACCCCATGGGAAAAACGACCTGAAATCCTTGAAGAAAACCCCGATCCCCTCCAGGAGGGAATCCAGAGCTGAAAGAGCTCTGAGCTGATTCTGACTCCAGATGATCCTGGCTTTCTGGAAATAGGGGGCGGGGGTATCGGGAGCCAATTCCCTCGCATAGGAGCTCAGTTTCAGGGCGTGGCCATATCTCCCCTGCTTTCGGGCCGTGGATGCCTCCACGAGCAGCGCCGCCGAAGGAAGGTACAGGTTCGGGATTCCCCGCTCCTCCTTGTACTCGATGACCTTTTCCAGATTTTTTCCGGCGGATTCGAAGTTGCCGCGCAAAACACCCTGCCGGTAGGCAAACCAATCCTCCTCCCAGGCAGGCCTCCATGCCCTGGCACGGCTACCAACGATTCGGCCCATTTCGGGAGAAACCTCCCCTTCCGTTTCCTGGATCGTCAGGACCTCGGACAGGGGAAAGTCCACCGTCACCTCGCTGACCTCAATGGCCGAAAGAGGCGACGCGGCGAATAAAGCCAGGACCGTCAGGGCAGCATAAGCGAAAAGCGGCCTGAGGAGGGGCATCAGTGTCCCGATCCTACTTTTTTTCCTTGACGGCATCGAGGTATTTCCACTTCAGTTCGGCGGAGGCGTTCTTCAGCAGCCTGTCTTCCTCCCCGCTGAGGTTACCCTCGGTTTTCCGGGCTAGGATGTCCAAGATGTCAATGGTCTGCTGCGCAGCCTGAAGGTTATTTTCCATCTGGCCCGTGATGGGATCTGCCATATCGCCCATCTGGATGAGCGCCGAGCTGAAAAGGGAAAAGATAAAGGTTGAGAAATCGACCTGCGCAACACCGCCCTCCCCTACGGAAGGGGGCGACTCGGGGCCATGGGAATCAGACTCTCCTATGGACTCAGCTCCCGTTTCCTCCTCAACCTCGGCAGGCTTCCCGTCGTCCTCACTACCCCCTGAGGAAGTCCTGCGATCCTCGACTTTAAAGGTTTTTTCATCGTCTTTAGCGTCCGCCATCAATGGACTCCATCTCTTCTAACCTGAGACCGGACATTCCCGGCCGGTTCTCCGGTCGTTAACAGCTGGTTCCCGCGGGGCCCGGTGAGGACCCGATTCCCTCTCTCTATCTTTTAAATATACCAATTTCATCATATAGGTGGCAAGGGACCTGAAAGGGTAGAACCCGAGTCCTAAGTGCTATGTGATAAGTATTAAGGTTTTCCCTGTCTCCTGGTACTTATCTCTTAGAACATTGCCTTCCACCTTCTACTTTCTACTGATTTATTTCCTCCAGGGTTCTGATAATGGCGTTCATGCCGGGATCATCGTTGATATCGTGGATGTCGATGTAACGGATAACCCCTTCCTTATCGATGATGAAGATGGCTCTCTCGGCAACACCCTCCCTTCGCAGAACATCGTATTTCAGCGCTACTAAACCATGAGGCCAGAAATCACTCAGGACAGGGAAGGAGAGGTTGTTCCCTGCCGCCCAGGCTTTCAGGCTCGGTATATTGTCCGTCAGCACACCCAGGACCTGGGTATCCGTAGCAGCGAAAAGGTCTTTGAGTTCCTCATACGCTGCCAGCTGGCCGGTTCAGACCGGTGTGAATGCCGCCGGCAGAAAGGTCAGGAGAACGTTCTTTTTCCCCTTGAAACTGCTCAAGGTTACACTTTTATCGTTAACGGAAGGCAGGGTAAAGTCCGGTGCGGCTTCCCCGACTTTCGGTTCGTTGGTAGGTCTGGCGCGCGAAACATTGACATAAAGCGGTACTTTTCCCTGACCGAAGGAACTCCCTTCTGCATGGGCCTTTCGCGGTTGGGCCCAGGCCAGGGAAGCCCGGAGAAACCGGGTTACACGACCGGCTTTATTCCCCTTCAAGGCCATCTCCAGGATCTCCCGGTAATTTTCGTAAGGCTGGGCGCCTTTGTAAAGATGCCCGTTGATAATTACCGTCGGCGTACTCCAGACGTCCAGATCATGGATCCTGTCAAGGTTTTCCTGCAGTTCCGGAAGCTGAGTCATCTTGTCCATGGCCCGGGTGAACCTTGCCATGTCCAGGCCAAGCTCACCCGCCAACCGGTCGAGGACAGGCCTTTCCAACTCCGGGGCGTGCTGAAAAAGAAGATCGTGCATTTCCCAGAACTTCCCTTGTTCCCATGCGGCCCAGGCAGCCAAAGCGGCGTTTCTGGAATCGTTGGAATATTTCCTCATGTAAGGGACCATCACGAACCGGACCTTTCCTTCGTATTCCTCAC
>CBFDCL010000155.1:0-3136 GCA_965603295.1 uncultured bacterium
TGTCATTGCGAAGCCGCGGTTCAAACCGAAAAACGTACGGTGTCATTGCGAGGAGCGGCGAGGGGAACGAGGGCGACGCGGCAATCCCAGGCTGAATATCCCGTTTAAGGTTTAATGTTTAACGTGTCGGCGTCGATGCGCTGATGAAGGGGATGGAAGGGATTGGGAAGTGCACCTGTGCACCCGTGCACTGATGCACTAGTGCACTGATGTAAAAACCGCAACTCTCAAACTTTCAAACTCTCAAACTCTCAAACTGTCAAACTCTCAAACTCCCAAACCGCCCCTTATTCAATTGACAAAATCTACAGGAATCGTTTATTACAAAATTGAAACTGTTGGCGCTCTGTACTAAAGATAGTGCCATTTTATGGGGGAAATGTTTTGAGCGTAATACTGGTAGCAGAAGACGAGAGGGATTTCCAGGAGCTGCTCGGGGGTTTCCTCGCCGCTTCCGGACACGAAGTGGACCGGGCGGAGAACGGGGTCAAAGCTGTCAGCATGATCCAGTCACGGAAATACGACATCGTCCTCGTTGATCTTAAGCTTCCCGGAAAAGACGGCATGGAGGTCCTGCAAGAGATCAAGATTGTGAGTCCCGACACAGAGGTCATCCTGATGACGGCGTTCGGTAACATGGATACGGCGACCCTGGCCATTGATCTCGGGGCATCCGATTACCTGCAAAAGCCGTTTGGCATCCCCGAACTGGAAATGAGGGTTAATAAGGCCCTTAAACACCGGAGCCTGGCCCGGGAAGTCGCCTACCTGAGGCACACCCAGGACGTGATCTACCGGGTGGAGGACATTGTCGGGAAGGGGGACGTCATCCGCGGTGTCCTCCGGCAGGTCGAAGCCCTCGCGGGGCACTCAGCCCCTGTCCTCATCCGGGGGGAAACCGGAACCGGCCGTGGGCTCATTGCCGGGGCCATCCACTTTAACGGGGACCGCAGCGAGTACGGTTTCGTCCGGGTCAGCTCGGCCATTCGCAATCCCGATCACCTGGAGAGCGACCTGTTCGGGCACGTCAAGGGCGCCTACCCGGGAGCTGACGCCGCGCGGATCGGACGGATCGAACAGGCCAACGGGGGAACCATCTTTATCGAGGAGATTGCCGAGACGCCCCCCGA
The DNA here is from genome assembly GCA_965603295.1 of uncultured bacterium. Taxonomy (GTDB): domain Bacteria; phylum BMS3Abin14; class BMS3Abin14; order BMS3Abin14; family BMS3Abin14; genus JAFGWO01. The sequence continues at coordinate 1,131 of CBFDCL010000155.1, forward strand.
GCTGCAGGAGAAGATCCTCAATTTCATCAAGACGGGGCGTTTCAAGCGGTTTGGAGGGGCAAGGGAAGTGTCCGTTGATGTGCGGATCATCGCTTCGACGGGCCGCGATCTCGACAACGAAGTGGTGAGCGGGCGCTTTCTGCCGGAATTGGCAGCTGTGCTTGGGGAACATATGGTGATCGTGCCGCCCCTGAGGGAGCGGAAAGAGGACATCGAGCTTCTGGCCAGGTTTTTTCTTGACAGGCTGCGGATCGAACTTGACAGTGGAAGGTCTGCCGTGATCTCGGAGAAATCAATGGAGAAGCTCCATGAGTACGACTGGCCGGGGAATATCAGGGAGCTTAAAAACGTCCTGGAAAGGGCGCTTTTCGCAAGCGGCAAGGACCTCCTGGAGCCATCGGACATCCAGCTTCCGGACGAGGAGCCCGATGCCGTTCAGGCGGGGCTCACCGACAGGAAACTCAAGGAGCTGGAAAAAGAGGCTGTGGTCGAGGCCCTGGAAAAAACGAACTATGTCCAGAAGGATGCCGCTAAACTGCTGGGTATCTCCAAGAGGGTCATCCACTACAAGATCCAGCAGTTCGGGATTAGGCATCCGCGGTGGATAAAGAACAGGTAAGGATCAGTGCACCAGTGCACCGGTGCACATGTGCACTTTCAAAACTTCGAGATCTGAGATTTGAGATTCTTCACTGATAACTGATAACTGATCACTGATTACTAGTCACTGATCACTGTTTCCAAACGGATATTTTTTGAAGACAGGTTTTTTCATTACAACATGCAGAGTTGCCGGAAAAAAGATGCCGTCACCATGAACCAGGACCCGGGAAATTACCTCGGAAGGGTTCAGACTCAGAAAAAGGGGGTAACGGAGTGCACATCGCTGTAATCGGTACCGGCTACATCGGGCTTGTCACGGGAACCTGCTTTGCGGAGTTTGGCGTTGAGGTTACCTGCATCGACGTTGACGAGCCCAAGATCGCAATGCTCAACGAGGGGAATATCCCCATTTACGAGCCCGGCCTCGAGGACATGGTCCGAAGGAACATGAAGGCCGGAAGGCTTCACTTCACCACCGATGTGAAGGCGGGCGTCGAGAGGGCCCTGGTGGTCTTCATCGGGGTCGGCACCCCTTCGAGGGACGACGGAACACATGACATGACCTATGCTGAGCAGGCCGCAAGGTCTATCGGCGAGGCCATGAACGGATACAAGGTCATCGTCATGAAGAGCACCGTGCCGGTGGGTACCGGTGTCTGGTTGAAGGGAATCCTGTCCGAGTACGTATCGGAGGACATGTTCGATATCGCCTCCAACCCCGAGTTCCTCCGGGAAGGGCAGGCTATCGGGGATTCCATGAGGCCCGACCGTGTGGTCATCGGGACCGATTCGGAGCAGGCGAGAGCCATCCTCCGGGATCTGTATCGGCCCCTTTATCTCATCGAAACCCCCATCGTATTCACCAACGTGGCTACCTCCGAACTGATCAAGTACGCATCCAATGCGTTCCTTTCCATGAAGATCACCTTCATCAACGAGATGGCCAATATCTGCGAGAAGATCGGCGGGGACGTGCACGTGGTGGCCAAGGCCATGGGCCTCGACGGCCGGATCGGTCCAAAATTCCTGCGGGCAGGGGTCGGATACGGCGGTTCCTGCTTCCCCAAGGACAACAGCGCCCTGGTTCACATGGCCATGGAACTCGGAGCCCCGACGAAGCTCGTCGAGGCTGTTATCGAGGTCAACGACAACCAGATGTACCGGGGGTTTGAAAAGGCCAAAGAGGCGCTTGGAGGAAGCGTGGAAGGCAAGGTAATCGGCCTTCTCGGCCTGGCCTTCAAACCCGAGACGGACGACTTCCGCGCGGCTCCCTCGGAGGTGATCGTCAACAACATCAGGAAGGAAGGCGGCACCGTGCAGGCCTTCGATCCCGAGGGGATGGCCCAGGCCAGGCAGAAGCTTGGTGACGAGGGGATCACCTACTGTGATAACCCCTACGATGC
>CBFDCL010000156.1:0-3089 GCA_965603295.1 uncultured bacterium
CTGGACTGCATTCCCCCCGCATGTTAGTTTTCCGGACAATGAAAGTGCGTGGCATCCTTATCGCGGCCAGGGCCCTGATTTTCATTCCCCTTGTTACGGTGACGGCCTCGGCGGCAGCCATCGTTCTGGGCTATATTATCCGTGACGGGCATTTTATCTACCGCCGCATCGTCCAGACCAGTTCGGGGATAATCCTCTGGCTTGCCGACGCAAAAGTTACGGTTACGGGCTCCGAAAACCTTCCCCCCGAAGGGGAAAGCTGCATCACGGTTTTTAACCACCAGAGCCATCTCGATATCCCGCTGGTGGCTCATTCCCTTCCCATACAGCTGAGGTTTATCGGAAAGAAAGAACTTAAAAAGGTCCCCATTTTCGGCGCCGCAATCATCCGGATGGGTCACTTCCTGATCAACAGGAAGGATCACCGAGAGGCCCTGAAGGACCTGAAAATAGCGGTAGAATCCATTCGCGAAAAAGGCCTGTCACTGGCCTTTGCCCCCGAAGGAACCCGTTCCCCGGACGGACGTCTCCTTCCGTTTAAAAAAGGGGCCTTTGTCCTGTCCATCGAGACGGGTTTACCCATCCTCCCCGTGACCATTGACGGAACTTCCGAACGCCTGCCCAAAGGAAGCCTGTTCGCACGCTCCGGCCCCGTTCACGTGACTATCCATCCTCTTGTTTTCCCATCGGGACTCACCTACGAGAACAGGGATGAATTGTTGGAAAAAATACGAAATATCATGGAATTACCGTTGAACAATAAAGTTGAATGTTAAGGGTTGAAGGTTGAGGGTTGAGGGTAAAAACTGTTACTGGTTTCTGATTCCTCGTTACTGGTTTAGCCCAACTTCTTTCGCCATCTGTAGAATCACCAATCGTAAATTTCAACTTTTCCCAACCCTCAACTCTCAACGCTCAACCCGTTTTCAAACTTCAAACTCAATCATTATCACCAGGAACCAGAAACGGATTACTTCATGACGGCCTTTAAGAAAATCTTCTTTTCCCTTTACATGTCGGTCTTCCTGTCTTCCCTGGGCCTCGGGATCCTGAGCCCCATACTTCCGTCCTACGTTGACCAACTGGCCGCTTCTTCCCTGATCCTCGGCGTTGTTTTCGGAGCCTATCCCGCCGCCAGAACGCTACTCATGCCCCTCATAGGGAGATTAAGCGACAGCATGGGTTGGAGGCCTTTTATTTTCGCGGGCCTGGCCCTCTTCACAGCCGTTTCTCCCCTTTACGCGTTGTCTCACAGTGCGGTTCAACTCATGCTCGTCCGGTTCCTTCAGGGGATCGCGGCAGCCATGCTTTTGCCAGTGGCCATGTCCGTCATAGGGAAGCTTTCTCCCCAGGGGAGGGAAGGGTTCGTCATGGGATCTTTCACCTCCGCCTTCTTTGCCGGACTCGGTTTCGGCCCTCTCATCGGCGGGTTCCTGAGGGATTTTTATTCCATCAATGCCGCTTTTTACAGCATGGGAATTCTTGCTTTCCTGGCCCTTATCACGAGTGTATTCACCTTAAAGTCCGCACCTCCCGATCCCATCCAGGTGCCCGCCGGACCCAAGGTTCACAACCCCTGGCGAATCATCCGGGACGCGCCCCTGATGGGACTGCTGCTGTTCCGGTTCGCACGGGCCGTCGGGATCGGCCTCGTGTGGGTCATCATGCCCCTGTACGCAGCCAGGGACCTCGGGATATCAGCCTTCCAGGTGGGCATTCTCCTGTCGGCCAATACGTTCCTGACAACCATCTTTCAGGCCCCTTTCGGATATCTTGCCGACAGGATAGGCCATGTCCGGAGTCTGACTGCCGGGAGCTTTATCGCTGCTGCGTCCATCGCTTCCATTGGCTTTTCCAGCTCTTTCTGGCAGCTATTGGCCATTTCCGTCGGATTGGGCCTCTCCGGTTCCATGATCGTCCCTTCCGGTTCAGCGCTGGCCGTCTCCCTCGGAAGAACCAGGGGAATGGGATCCGTCATGGGACTTTTCAATTCCTCCCTCAGTTTCGGGACCATGATCGGGCCGGTAGCCGGTGGGTGGCTTCTCGACCTTAACGGAGTCCGAACGGTTTTCCCTGCGGGCGCCTTCCTGGCAATGGCCGGGCTGGTATGCCTGTTGGTGCTCTATAGAGAAGTTGAGATTTCGAAAGTTTGAATGTTTGAGAGTCTGAAAGTATGAGAGTTGAAGGATTACATTGCGTTAAACGTTTAATGTTTAACGTTTATCGTGCGAATTCAGTGCAGAGTTCAGGGTTCAGAGGGAAACACTGAGGTCCCTTGTCCAACGTGGAGGGAAGTTGAGAATTTCAACATTCAAACTGTCAAACTGTCAAACTCTCAAACTTCCTTGACACTTCTCCGGCCAGAGACTAGATTGCACACGAAATGACGACGAACGGTAAAAAAAGAACTTCCAGGTACCTACTGGCACTGACTTTTCTGTTTTCGGTCCTTCTATGCTCCGCCCCTTCCATGGCGGATTTTATCCGGGTCAAGGGATCAGTGGTCAACGTACGCCAGGGTCCCGGCACGACCTTTCCGGTTCTTTTCCAGGCGGAACATGGCGAGGAATTCAACCTGAAGAGAACGGAGGGTCTCTGGTGCCTTGTAGATCTCGGGGACGGGAAAGAGGCCTGGGTTTTCGCCAGGCTGGTGGAGATCCTGCCCGGGAAAGCCGCCGGCCGGACCGTATCGGAATCGAGCCAGGAAAACGAAGGGCAAGGATCCGGTGCCCTTGAAGGGGTCATTCAGCCGACTTTCATCCTCATTCTGGTCCTCTTCGTCCTTCTTGTTTTCTGGAAAAGACGCCGGATCATGAACCACGCACGGACGAAACTGATGGAAGCCGCCGGTTATCGCAGAGAACAGCCTTTCCGGTACGACAACCGCCAGCCCAAGGACGACAGTTGGGAACTCTAAAAAAGTCCAAAGTCCAATGTCCAATGTCCAAAGAAAACAACGGTAATTCGTGACTGGTGACTGAAATAACAGCCCAAAATCCAATGCCCAAAAACCAAAGAGAGGAACGGATGTTCAGTGAATACCAATCGGTAGAACTGATCACTGATTTCGGATCACGGGTTTTTTTTCA
>CBFDCL010000157.1:0-2966 GCA_965603295.1 uncultured bacterium
ATGATCCTGATAAGCCGCCAGAGGAAGGGGATATCCAGGTCACCGCCCATCGGGATTGTCCGGACCTGCGCCACATCCGAACCTTTGAGCGCGATATCGCTGCCGGGTGGACAGACGAGGATGTTTTCCGTCTCCGTAATGTCCTTCAATCCTCTGAGCAGGTACAGGACCTGGAGGGCTCCTCCGTAAAGGTTCATGCCCGTTTCCACGTGAACGATTTTCACGGTTTCCCGACCCTTCCCAAGGCTTTTCGGGCTGTCTGGAAAACCTCGTCAACTGAAATATCATGCATGCAGGGATAGTTTTCGTCGCAGGTGGGCCTCCTCCGGCAGGGAGAACATTCCCGAGGGTGGTAGAGGACCGCGCCCGGCATCCCCTCGACGTTCAGATAGGGACGGGTGGCGCCGAACAGGGCTACGGTCGGGACCCCGAGGGCAAAACCCATGTGGGTCAACCCGGTGTCCACACCCACGAGCAGGGAAGAACGGCTGATAACGGCCGCCGCTTCCTGGATGGAAGTACGACCCGCGAGGTTGACCAGACTTGGATCCCCGTCGGGCAGGATGGATTCGGCTGGTGTTTCATCACCTGGCCCACCGAGAAGGGCAACTCCCAACCCGGTTTCCTCGCTGATGCGCGAGGCAAGTTCTGTCCACCGCTCTTCAACCCAGTGTTTCTGGGGCCTGGTGGTAAAAGGGGCAAAGACCGCGTAGGGCGAGGACAGGGAGTCCGCAAAACCGGCGGCGAACGTTTCGGCTTCCGGGCTCAGGGACACCTCCATGGAAAAGGGCTCCGTGCTCAACTCCAGTTCTTCGGCGAGAAGCAGGTACTGGGAACTCATCCGGTCGGATGGTCCGGACCTCTCAACGACCCTGGTCATGAGACAGCGGCTGCCCTCTTTCGACCCGAGTCCCACCCTTTCCTTCGTCCCCGACAGAAAAGTCCAGATGCCACTTTTAAGCAGCCCCTGGGCGTCCACGGCCAGGTCGTATTTTCCCCTCCGCAGTTTCAAAATGAGGGAAACCGCTTCTCTGCCCAGGGTGATCAGGCGTTTTTTTCGGAGAAGGCGGCGCCATCTTTCCCTTTCCCACACGATGACTTTGTGAAGGTTGGGGTTGGCCTCGAGGACCGGCCTGGATGATTCCTCGACCAGCCAGGATACATTGGCCCCGGGCCACGTGGTGCGGAACGCCATGATCAGGGGGGAAGCCATGACCACGTCTCCCATGGAACTGAGCCTTACGATCAGGATGTTTTTCACAAGCCTGTTTTTCCCCTTTCACCGGACCCGATATCCGGTCCCGCTAAAAAATTTGTTCACTGCGCCAGGTCCTCGCCGGCAAACAGACTGGCATCAAGTACCGTCAGAAGACGGTCGGTCTGCCTGTCCCAGGAAAAATCTCGGAGAGCCCTTTCGCGGGCATAATTTCTCATCTCCTCGAAATATTCCGGATTCGAAAGGACCCTGTCTAACAACTTTTCCAGATGTGTGTGGTCCCCCGGCTTGATGAGGAACCCTGATTTTCCATCCTCAATAGCGTCGGGCATCCCGCCGCAGTCGGCTCCAATGGAAATCACTCCCATGGCCGCGGCTTCGAGGAGCGTGATCCCGAACCCTTCGACATCGAACCGGTCTTCCGAGATCTCGCTCGGCATACAATAGACATCACTGCTCCCGAAAAGAGACCATTTTTCCTCCTCCGTCACCGGCCCGACCATTTTCACGTGTTCCCAGAGCCCCGCCTTTTCGACCATTTCCTCGATTGCAGACCTGTACCTTCCCTGTCCAGCGATCATCAGAACGACTTCGGGGTGTTTCGACAATATCCCGGCCAGCGCCCTGATGACCGTTTGATGGCCTTTTCTCCGAACGATGCGACTGAGCATGAGGATGGTCTTGCGGCCATCCGGTCCCCCGGTTCCCGGGCGGCCGGGACCGGGTTGCTCACCGAAAGAGTCCACTGAAATCCCCGGGTGCACGATAACAACATTGGGGTAGGAACGGATCCGTTCGACAACGTTCTTCGTGTATCGGCTATTGGCGAAAACCACCGCACAGGATCGGATATTTCGATCCAGTTCTCTTTTCCCCCTGGCATACAATCTTAGGACTTCGTTCCCGTGAAGGAAACTCACGCAATTCCAACCAAGGATAGGTTTTACCCAGCGGAAAACCTTAAGGTGGTTGATGATCATGCAATAAAGGATCACGTTCCGACCATATCTGAACCGGAACCTCAATAACAAGGAGAGCAGGCGAAAATCACTGGTGAATTTGGACCGGAACGGCTTATTCAGCTTGAAAACCCCAATCCCCCTGTTCTCCAAAGAAGGGTCGCTGATCCTGCCGAAAACGACAACCTCGAGCCTCCTTTTTTCCAACTGAAGAGCGAGGTGAAAAGCTATATTCTGGATTCCTCCAGCATGGGGGGACGGGTCGTCACAGATGATCAGGTGGCTGAATCTTTTCAGCCGGCTGGTGTCCACCTGAAGGGCCCCCGTGAGGTCGTTGGCAGAATCAATATTCCTCTTCATTGGTGGGAAAGTAGCATTATGCCGTCGGGTTGTACAACAACCGGAAAAAATAGTGGGGCTTTTCCCCCCGCACTTATGCCTCGTGGGTGGCCTTTGACAATATCAGGCATATGGCTACTTGTGGTTCGAGGACTGGTTACGTTATAATTTTCTGTTAAATGTCGGAACCATTGGGCCCGAACGGAGGAGTATCTCTTTTGTCTGATATCGACCGGTGGACCAAGAACAACCGCACGCGGCTTTCCGCCCTCCTGGGCCTGGTTTTTCTTGCCCTTGCGCGCCCTACCCCGGAGACCCTTCTCTGGGGGCTTGTGCCTGTCCTGGCCGGGGAATCCCTGAGGATCTGGTCCTCTGGTTATATACACAAAAACCAGGCTCTCACCGTAACCGGTCCTTACAGCCTGAGTCGGAACCCCCTGTATCTAGGAAGT
>CBFDCL010000158.1:0-2964 GCA_965603295.1 uncultured bacterium
TTTGGGGATCACATGGGCGATCGCCTTTCTGAAGGCCGGATCGCTCAGGGGCGCACGGCGGGTGTTGTAGCTGAGGGTATAGAACCCGTGATTCGGATAGCCCTTGGCAACCACGTTCTTGACCTTTTTCAGGTCTTCGAGCAGGCTGGGCTTCAGGGTGTACCGGGTCCGGTCGCATTCGCCCTTTTCAATCGCCGCGGCCATGGCGTCGTGGCTTCCATAGATGACCCGGATGATCCCGGCGGACTTGGGCGGATGGAAGTGCTGCTTGAAGGCCGAGACCTTCAATTCCCTACCCCGGTCCCAGTGATCGAACCGAAAGGGGCCGCTTCCGATCGGTTTTTCGTTGGGATAGTTGAGGGGATCGTCCAGGTCCTTGATCTTCTCCGGGATGTCCTGCCAGATATGCTTGGGGATCAGGAACATGGCCCCCAGGACATTGGAGACAAAGGGGGCATAGGGTTTCTTGAGGGTGAACCGAAGGGTGTGCTTGGAGGTGATCCGGGCCTCTTCCACGTTCTGAAGGCTCCTTGCAAAGAAGGGGGCCTTGTGCTTGGCATGATAGTCAAAAGTGAATTTCACATCCTCCGCCGTCACGGGGCGGCCGTCGTGCCAAAGCATCCCCTCCCTGATGGTCACTTCGACGGTCGTAGGATCAAGAACCTTATACCCCGCGGCCGCCCAGGGCTTGGGCACCCCGTCCGGGCCGATGCGGAAAAGACGGTCATAGATCATCCTGAGGGCCATGAATTCATCATGACTCTTCGCATTGACCGGGTTGAGGGTCTTCAAGGGATTGGTAAACCCTGTTCTTACATACCCGTCTCCCTGAATCACCTCCATGCTCAGGTCGGTCCAGAAACTGCCGATCCCTTCGCCCATCATGGGGGTCAGGTTCCTGATGCGGTCGGACCGATAGGCATTGGTCATCTGGGGGTAGGCGATCACGTTCATGGACTGGGCCTCATGGATGAGTTCCTGGGCCTTGAACACGATTTCTCGTCGCTTTTCCAGATCCATCGCTGTCTGTTGGGCCTCTGCGAGCCGGTCGATCTCAGGATCGGATAATCCCTCCCAGTTATACCCCCCCTTCTTGTAATTGCCCGAGTGGTGACACTGGTGGATGAAGACATCCGGGTCGATACGCAAGGAGGCGCCTGAAAGCATCACGAACCACATGTCGTAATCGTGTTCGAGCACGACCTTCTGCACGTTCTGATTATAGTCGGTGGGATTGGGTGTCACGCCCCAACCGAGAGACTGGAAGGCCTGGGCGCATACGCGGGCCACCTCGGGCCGCACCGGGTCCATGGTGGCCGTAGTGGTCGTGATCTTCATGGGATCCACTTGGGCGCCCGGCTTGGCCTGGGCAAAGGCAAGGCCCGGGCCCACCACCATGGATGCCCCGAGGACCGTGCCTGTCGTCTTTAAAAAATCCCGTCGATACATCTCTCGCATTTTCATGATCTGATGTCCTCCCTATTTTTAAAAGTCCATGTCAAAGGCCTAAAGGTTCACCGCAAGGGTCTCGCCAATGGCCCGGTTTAATATGATGGCTGAGGGTTTTGTGTTCGACGTTTGCGGGACGCCTTTTCGGGCTAACCTAATACGAATTCAGGTGTTCGAGGATCTGCCCCTTGTCCATCCCGCTCAACCCGAGGCTTTCCAGGGTCCTGCCCTGTGTCACGTAGTCCGTGTCATTGTAGATCGAAGCGATTCTGATGATACTCTCTATGGCGGGGGTTTCCACCCCCAGCAGTTTTCCGAATCCGTAAAGGGGCACCAGGAGATAAGGACAGTCCTCACTCACATAACGGTGACGAGGATTCTTTGGGCCGTCATGGCCGAAGGAACTGTGAATGGGGCTCGTCTCGGCAAAATCCTTGATGCTCTTGACATCCAGATTGTAAAAGGTCTTGACCGTTTCGATAAACGGGGCCGCCTGAAGATCAAGGGCCCGGGCGATTTCCAGCCTTTCATCGTCTATCTTCTGCTGGACCTTGCTGACGGATTCGGACATGCCTTCTTTGTAGAAATAGAAGGCCCCCTGTCTGGATTCGGCAAGTCCCTTGTTGAGGACCGCCGTTGCAGGGTTGACGATCATGTTCGCATTGCCGAGTCCTGCCTCCAGTACGTTTTTCAGAAGGAAAAGCTTCAGCGGCAGGATCTCCTGGAGTCTGTCCCCGATCCGGGCGATCGCGTTGCCGGGGAGGGTAGCGAAGTCCAGGCCTTGTTTCATGGCAAGAATAAAGACCTCACCGGGTGCGGTGGCCCTGCAGGCATAAGGGATTGTATTGGTCTCCGCAAAGATGACCCGCTGATCCATGCCCGCCTCTTTCATCATCCTTTTGAAGACCAGGGTGCCGAAATTGCCTGGAAGGAGCACCAAAATCTGGCCCTCTCTGAGGTGGGGCATGGCAAGACTGAACAGGGGTTCCTGGGCGAAAGAGGGCACAATCATCAGGAGGATGTCGGAAAAATTCACGGCCGCCTTCATATCCGTTGTGAGGGAGTGGATTTTCGCAAAACCGCTCATTTGCGCCGCGATTTTATGACCGTTTCTCTCAAGTCCTTCAATCGCTTCGATCCCACCCTTGGTTTCGATCCCTTCCAGATGCGCGGCGAAATCCGGATGCTCATACAGGAGGACCTTATGACCCTTTTGAGACAGGTGAAAGGCAAGGGCGTGGCCACCGTTTCCTGCTCCAATCACCGTGATTTTTTCCATGATGTAACCCCTGTCAGTAGGACGATTTCAGAAAAGAGACAAATGCAGACGGTGCCTGCAAAACCGATTCTCGGGTGAGACCGAGGTCAAGGTGGCACCGCGCGAGATTCACTAAAGACTTAGACTTCTATAACACATCAAGATCCGTGCCAATCCTCCACGGTCACGGGTTGGGCCGAAAGCAGTGCCGCAATCCCGACGCCTCCGGGGCTCTCAGAAGACGGGTGGATCGATTT
>CBFDCL010000159.1:0-2859 GCA_965603295.1 uncultured bacterium
AGTTCGCCCTGGATTTTCTTTTTGGCATGAGTTTCCACGATGAGGACGGCAACGATGTTGAGTACATGCGGTTCCTCGGCGGAGGAAAACTGATATTCAACCATCCGGAGCAGCTGCAGCCCTATTTCATCGCTGGCTATGAAAGCCATCTTCTCTTTCGCAGTCTTTTCGACGATATCGATGGAAGCGGCTTTTACGTCGGTTTCGGCGGGGACTATTACCTGAGTGAAAAAAGTTCTCTCGACATTTGCCTGACGTACAGCATGTGGACCGGCGAGATCGACCTTCCTTCGACTTCCGAGGACGTGACCACCGATACCCTGAGCATCAGTTATAAGCACTATTTTATTAAGTGAAAGGGGTTCGCCTGGGATACGATCTCCAATTTTCCCACCTTCGCTAACAGCTATCGACCCTCTACGGGAAGCAGGTTAGTTTGAAGGTTAAAGGATTAAGGATTAAGGGGGAAAGGGAACCACACTCACTTTAACCTTTTTCCTTTAACCTTTACCCTTTTCGCCAGGGGACTGCTGTAGGGTCAGGTCCTGCCTTCTGACAAAGATTAGAAGGCAGCCATTATGCCGTCTGAAGTAGTAACCGACTGCAGCCCTGGCCCCTCCCCTTCCACATCGGCAAGCCGCTATTTCACAATGTCTTCCCCGGCAAAAGGACACCGGATACATGAGACCCGGCCCGCAAGGGTCCCTTGAAAAAAGTGCGTTTGCCCAGCCTGTTAAACCTCCGAAGTGCAGTTCGGACAGCGTGTGGCTTTAATAGCGATTGTGGAAAAACAGTATTGGCACTCTTTCGTGTTTGGTTCGGCTGGTGCTTCTTCCTCCCGCTTCATCCTGTTCAGGGATTTGATCACCATGAAAACGGCGAAGGCAACAATTATGAAGCTGATGACCGTATTGAGAAACATGCCGTAATTCAGTGTCACGGCCCCCGCGGTCTGCGCGTCGGCGATGGTCGCAAAGGGGCCTGCCTGGGACCCTTGCTTCAGGATAACGAAAAGGTTGGAGAAATCCACGTTCCCCAAAAGCAGTCCGATGGGCGGCATGAGAATATCGCTTACAAAGGACTTAACGATGGTCCCGAAAGCGGCGCCGATAACGATGCCCACGGCCATGTCGACCACACTGCCTTTCATCGCGAACTCTTTGAACTCCTTGAACATGGTATCCCTCCTGTCCCGGCCTTCGGGCCGGATCTTTTTCGAAAACCGTTAAGACAGCCCCTTACGGGGAAAACCATCCATGTTTTTCAAGGCGTCTGCTTCCAGCTTGACGCAGAGGCGTTTTCGTGCGTTTTCAACCGCCTGTCCGATCTCCGGAAACTTCAACTTCAGCTCGATATTCAGGGAAAAGGGACCGCTTGAGGAAAAGAGCTTCAGTGCTTTCAGGTACAAACGGTTCTGGCGCTTCCACTGGGCGTTGATACGCCTCGCGTAGATGTAGATCCCCGTGCGCAGGATCTTGAGCTTGAGCAGGTTCGAAAGGCTCCTCGGCCAGGAGTAAAACCGCCAGTGCGATCGGACCTGCTTCTTCTGGACCTGCCGGGGAGTCAGGAGCCTTGGAGTGAACACGACGTGGTGCCCGTCGTAAAGGCCCCAATTCCTCAGGAGGATCCGCCCCTCGTCCTCCAGGCGCTCTAGAAGCTCCGTTCCCGGGAAGGGAGTTAAAAGCAGGAACTGGGCCGTCGTTATGGGCGTCCTCATGGCGAACCGAAGGGTGGATTCGAGGTCCCGCTGTCCGTCCGAGTCGAAACCGAAAATGAACATCCCGTGGATCTCGATACCCGCCCGGCGGATGGATTTTACCGCATGGGCCATCTCTACTGCCGACTGCGATTTGCTGCACTCATCGAGGGCCTCCTGGTTAACCGACTCGAACCCGATGAAGACCGTCCGGCAGCCCGCTCGGCGCATAAGATCCAGCAGCTCCCTGTCACGGGCGATCTCGAGCCTCACCTGTGCGGTCCATTTTAGATCCAGCCCGGACTCAATGATCAATTTGCAGATGTTGCGGGCATGTTTCCTGTCGGCGGTGAAGTTGTCGTCGTAGAAAAAGGCAAGCGCACCGGAACCACGGTAATTTTCGAGTTCTTTTACGATGTTTTCCGGGCTTCTTTTCCGGACTTTTCGGCCGAACATCCCGGTGACCGAACAGAAAGTACACCCGTGCGGGCACCCCCTGGTCGTCTGGATTGGGATTACCGCACCGGCGAAGGAGCCATCCTTCGTGAAGCCCTGTATGAGAGAAAGGTCCGGGACCGGCAGATCGTCAAGGTCCACCGGTTCTTCCGGGAGCGGGTTGTGCACAGTGGAGCCGCCATTCCGCCACGACAACCCGGGCACCTGATCCAGGCCGTGAAGGCCCTCGAAATGGGCCGCAAGGGCCGCGATGGGGATCTCCCCCTCCCCGCGCACCACCATGTCGGCATGGTCAAGGCCCTCCTCAGGGAGGAAGGTTACATGGGACCCGCCCAGGACGACGGGGGTTCCGGCGGCACGGATCTCCTCTGAGAGCGCATAGGCCCTGGGAGCCGTGGAGGTGATGGTGGAGATCCCCACGAGATCCGCCTGAAGGACCTGGTCGAAGTCGATGGGCGCTAACTCTTCGACGAACACCTTTACATTCCAACCCCGGTCGCGAAGCTGGGTACCGAGGATGGCGCTGCCGAGCCTTGGCAGGGCGTACAAAGAAAAGATGTGCGGGTTGGGGGGCTTTGGCTCGATAAAAACCGCCCGCAATACTCTTGCGTTGATGATGCACCTCCGAACGCCGTTTGACTCTTAATCTAAGAGAGGCTTAAACTCGAAATCGACTGACTCGGATTTCCCTGTTTCCTCTTTAAATT
>CBFDCL010000160.1:0-2856 GCA_965603295.1 uncultured bacterium
CCAGACCCCATGCGCCACTATTGATTTTAGGGGGACATAATGGAAGACAGGAGAAAACACACGAGGGTTCCGGCGTCGGAAATGACCTATGTTGTCGGCCTGTCGAGTCCCGGACTCATTACAGATGTCAGTAATGGGGGATTGGGTGTTAAATACAAGGGAGGCGAGGATCTGCCGGAGGAACTCACCCTTGACCTGCTCCATGCTTCGAAAAGCATTATCATCGATAAAGTAAAATGCCGGAAAGCCCGGGACGAGACCAGAGGGAAAGTGACTGGTTTCAGTTATATTTCGGAAAGATACCTTGGCCTGCAGTTCGTAGAGCCCAGGGGGGCCATTGTCGAAAGCCTGGGTCTGTTCAAAGGGAAAGCCAACTGAAAAACGGTGTCACCAGTTGCCGGAAACAAAGGCAGAGCCGGGGTTTGAAAGCGGGACACGCCGGATCGGGAGCGGGAAACCGTTTGCTATGGATTGGGCGGAAAAAAGAAAGCATCCTCGTTTCAAGGCTGCGGATAACGCCTTAGCAGCCGTGGGGGAAGATCCTTATACCCTGATGGATTTGTCTGCGGGAGGTTTCGGAGTTCGCTATTACGGGGACCATCCGGTGCCGGAGGAGATTCATATGGATCTTTTTTTCCTGAACAGGGAGTTTACCCTTTCCGGCGTTCGCTGCAGGAAGGTTTTCGAGAAAACATACGGCCTGGATAGGCCTGATGGGGTTCCGGAATGGCATGTCGGACTTCAGATCATCGATCCTACGACTCGGATTATCGAGGAACTCCGGCAATTTCGATGGACCCAGAACGATCCGGATGGGACAAAACACCCAGAAACGGGGAAGGTTGCCCTAAAAGGAAATAAAAGCCGTCAGTGAAAAAGCACACATGTAAAACAATCGCTATTTTCCTCGCCGTCAGCTTCCTGGCTGTCGGCGTTTTTTCATGCCGCTCACGGGAACAGGCCCTCTATGAGCAGGCCACGGCGGCACTGGATGAAGGACTTTCCGGTGCCGCCGTGGAGTATTTTTCCACGTTCCTGGTTAAATATCCGGAGAGTCCCCTGACCCCTGATGTCCTCTTCCAGCGGGGAACCATTTATCATCTCTATCAGTCCCGATACTTAGAGGCCATCGAAGATTTTCGGGAACTGTTAAGAAGGTTTCCCGAACACCCTTCCGCTTTCACAGTACGCCGCACTATCGCCGGTCTCCTGGAGACCAAAGTGCGGGATTGTCGAAAAGCCATTGTGGAATACCAGAAACTCATCGACGACTATGAAACGGTGTTGGATGATGACCTGTTCCAGTTCCACATTGGAGGTTGTTTTTTCGAACTGCTGAATTTCGAACAGGCCAAACTGGAATTGTACCACCTCGTCGACAACTACCCGGCCAGTACCCTGGTGGATGACGCCTATTACAAGATCGCCAACATCCTTCACACCCAGGGTACGCTGGAGGATGCGAAGAATGCCTACCTCCTTTACCTGAGCAGATACCCCGAAGGGGAATTCGCAACGGATGCAAGGTTCAACCTTGCTGCGACACTGGAGGAGATGGAACATCTCGAGGAGGCTCTCGACCTTTACAACCGGATCTTCCCCGACTACGAGAATAAAGAAGCCATCACCTGGAGGATTGAGAAGGTGAGAAAACGCATGGAGGAAAGGGGAAGATAACAACACAGTGCAAAGTGCAGGGTGCAGAGTACAGGGAAAAAACGGTGACGCGAAGGCACGGGGACACAGAGAAGGAATTTTGAATCAGGAGGAAACCCCGACAAGGCGTTATAGAAACAAACGTATAAGGTTCAATGGGTAAAATGGTTTCAAAAATTTGAGCATTTCAACTCCAACCCTCAACCCTCAACTCTCAACCTTCAACCTTTCAACCCTTTCCCCCAAGGAACATGTCATGAGAACCAGCAATCCTGCATTGAGTGAAAAAGCTTTTTCGCGCCCGGCGACAGGCGGTGAAACGATGACCCTTTCTGGGGTTGTCAACAGGTCTTTTATCCTCCTTGCCCTGGTGGTTTTTGGCGCGTCTTGGACCTGGCGGTTGTTCTACACACAGGGTGCCCAGGCCGTGATACCCTGGGTTTGGGCCGGGGCGCTCGGAGGGTTGGGTGTTGCCATCCTCACCATTTTCAAGCCGGCCTGGTCTCCTGCCCTGGCCCCGGCCTATGCGGTGGTGGAGGGGCTGGCTGTAGGGGGTATCTCGGCCCTCTTCGAGGCCCAATTCCCCGGTATCGTGATCCAGGCGGTGGCCCTGACCTTTGGAACCCTGTTCGCCCTCCTTCTGGCCTACAGGTCAGGTCTGATAAGGGTCACGGACAATTTCAGGCTCGGGATCGTCTCCGCGACCGGGGCCATCGCCCTGGTTTACGTGATCGGGATTTTTGGGAGGGCTTTCTTCGGTTGGCAGATGCCGTTTATCCACGAGAGCTCCCCCATCGGGATCGCTTTTAGTGTTTTCGTGGTGATCATCGCGGCTCTTAACCTCGTCCTGGACTTCGATTTTATCGAAAAAGGGGACGGCGTGTCGCCGAAATACATGGAGTGGTACGCTGCTTTCGGCCTTGTCGTCACCCTCGTCTGGTTGTATTTGGAGATCCTTCGCCTGTTGGCAAAAACGAGGAGAAGGTAGAATAAAATCGGCCTGAGGAAGGGCAAGGCTCATGCCGGAAGGCAGTGCAGCGTGGAGAGGAAACTTACAGCCCAAAGCCCAAGGACCAAAGACCAAAGGGAAGCGCGAAAAAATTTAACGTTAAACGTGGAGAACGGTGTCATTAAAAGCGGATATTGGGCGACTTGTCCTCCGTAGCCTTGGCGAAGGGGGAAGTGATCTCACGCGAAAGC
>CBFDCL010000161.1:0-2807 GCA_965603295.1 uncultured bacterium
AGAAATCTCCTCCTGCGAACCTGTTTTTTTCAGTAGTTGCACACTATGGTGTGCAACTACTGGGAACTAAAATCAGTGTCAGTTTTTTGTGTTTTCTTTAAAAACAATAAGTTACAGGGAATTTTTCTTTTGGCAGATTTCTTGCTCCATTGGAGTTCAAACGCACGGAACCGAAAATTTAACCCCAGGCACTTAATCCAAGGAGGAAGAAAGATGAAAAAGGCGCTTTTGACCATGACCGTTGCGGCAATGACTGTTCTGACCCTGGCTACCGTTGTTTTTGCCAATGGGGGCGGCGGAGGAATCTAGGGGACCTCTGGATTCTGCAGGCCCGGTTGTAAGAGCGGGAGGCGGCTTTGCTGTCTCCCGTCTTTTTATTCATGTTGACAAGAAGGGGAGCCTCGGTAGAAGATTAATTTCACGCCAACGTCGAAAGGGTGGGGACCCATGAAAAAGACGCTTTTGCATTTCGCCAAAGGGGTTTTTCGCTTCCCCCTTTTCTACGTGCCCACGAGCCTTGACCCGGTGCAGGACGAACTGATCTCCACCTACCATATTGTCCAACAGGTCTACGATGGCCTGGTCGCCTTCGATTCGAACCTGAGGGTTGTCCCGGGCCTCGCCGAGAGCTGGACCGTGAGCAGGGACGGTAAAGAGTACATTTTCACCCTTCGAAAGGACGTCCGTTTTCACGACGGCCGGAAGGTGTCAGCCGCGGATGTCGTTGCATCCCTGACCCGCATCTTCGGGCCGGAAGGCCAGACAGGCTCGAAAAAATACATGTACAAAATTGAAGGGGCCCAGGCCTATCGGGATGGGAAAACCGATTCCGTCACCGGCATCCGGGAGCTGCCCTCCGGGCAGGTGGGCATCGTGCTCACCGAGCCCTACGCGGCGTTCCTCTCTATCCTTGCGATGCCCGTGACCAAGATCGTTCCGGCCGAGCGGATCGGCGATAAAACCGGGTCCCTCGCGAGGAAACCGATTGGGACCGGGCCGTTCCGGTTTGTCTCCTGGGAAGAGGACACCATAACCCTCGAGGCCAACCGTTCCTACTTTGCGGGACCGCCGGAGCTCGACGGCATCGTGTTCCGATTCTACCCCGGGGAGGAAAGAGGACAGGCTTATCCCGATTTTCTCGGCGGGCAACTGGACGGCTGTCCCATTCCCGGGACCGCCGACCTGGCCGAGCTGAGAGAAAAGGGTTACCAGGCCCTCGTGCGCCCGAGGATCTCCCTGATGTTTTACGGGATGAACCAGAACATGGCCCCTCTTAACGACCCCCTGGTGCGCAGAGCCCTGGCGCACGCTTTTGACCGGGAGACCTACGCAAAGGAGGTGCTCGGGTCAAAGCACCTTCCCGCCTTTCAGATTATTCCTCCCGGCATGCCGGGATACAGCCCCAGGAACGCCCTTGCCACCTACGATCCTGAAAAGGCGGCCACCCTCCTGAAAGAATCCGGGCATCCGGGTGGAGCTGGTATCCCGGAGCTCGTCATTGCTTCGGTGTCCCATTCGGATGCGGCCAAGCGCGAACTGGAAATGTTCCGGCAGGATCTGTCGGCATTGGGGGTCCGCGTCAAACCGCTCTTCGTTGAAAACTGGGAAATATTCAAAAAAGGGATCGAGGAAAGGGCATATCCTTTATACCGCTATGCCCTTTACGCCGACATCCCCGACCCGGAGGACTTTTTCCCGGACCTGGTGGGGACGGGCACGTCCCATAACTTCACCGGTTACAGCAATGAGGCTATTGACGCCCTTCTGGAAAAGGCTCGAACCGAGACCGATCCTTCGAAAAGAACCGCCCTTTATCGGGAAGCCGAGAGAACCGTTCTTGAAGCTCCCCCTCTTATTCCCGTGCTCTTCCTCTCCACCCAGGTGGTTTTCCAAAAGGGAGTGGGAAACGTGGAACTGCCCGCCACAGGGACGCCCTATCTTCCCCTTCGGAAGATGTCGTTAACGGAAAGCCCCTGATCCTTTCCTTTCATGGCTCGAACAACGATCCGGCGGAGACTGACACTCCTCTTCGGGGTTACCATCGTTCTCGTCGTTGCCCTGGTGGGTTTTTTCGTCTCGCGCAGGATGCAGAGCGAGATGGTTTCCCAGGCCCGCCGAACGGCAGTCGCCCTCGCGGGAAGCATTGGCGCGGCCTCGTCCAGCGATTTCTTTAACTACAATTATGTTGCCCTGGAGCAGAAAGCCGAGGAGGCTGCCCGTGATCCCGATGTGGCCTACGTGGTTCTCTACGACAAGGAGAGGCAGGTGGCGGCGTTCTCGGGGGAGGGAAGGCCAGGACAGGACAAAGTCGTACCGCCGCTGGACCAGGCCGGGGGAGAACCGGGGCGGACCATTGTCCAGGAACGGCTTGTGATGGGGAGCGAGGAACAAGGCCTGGACGTTTTGGTCCCGGTGTCCATGGCAGGGGACGACCAGCCCTGGGGAACGGTGAGGCTCGGGATGAGATTGGATCGGATCCACGACCATATCCGGCGGACAAGGGTGGTGATCTTCCTTCTGGGCCTCGGAGGAACCCTGCTCGGCTGGATCCTTGCTTCCCTCTTTACACGCCAGATTACAGTTCCCCTGAAGAACCTGGTGAACGCCACTCTCGACGTATCGGAGGGGAGATTTGACGTGGATCTTAAGGTGGCCACGGGGGACGAAGTCCAGGATCTTGCTGAAAACTTCCAATGGATGACCGTCAAACTGAGGGATCAAAGACAGTCCCTCGAGGAGAACCTGCGGGAGATTCGGGATCTGAAGCATTTCAGCGATCTGGTGATCCTGTCCATGACCAACGGACT
>CBFDCL010000162.1:0-2792 GCA_965603295.1 uncultured bacterium
ATCTTGGATTCCTCCACAACTCTCAAACTTCACAGTTTTTCTTGCCGTGATTTCAGATTTTTCTGCCAATGGTGTCATTGCGAGCCGACATTGAGCGAAGCGATCTCATGGGGGAACCCTGGGATCGCTTTACCCGGGTAACGGTTCGCGATGACTGCTCGTGTAACTTCAAACTTTCACACTCCCAAACTCTCAAACTCTCAAACTCTTCTTCTCAAACCTTTCCCATGGCGCTTAGCAGCGTCCTGCACCGTGCCTCAATGTTCTCGGCGCTGACGATGTACGACACCACAGCCACTCCGGCCCCTCCCGCTTCGATGATTTCCCGGCTGTTGTCGGCCGAAATCCCGCCGATAGCCACCAGGGGAAGGTCTGTAGCGGCTGCCAGTTGGGCCACTCCCTTCAGCCCCAGGGGTTCACCCAGGTCCGTTTTGGTCGCGGTGGGGAACACACCGTTGGCGGCGAGGTAATCCGCTCCGTTCTGGAAGGCCCGAACAGCTTCCTGGGTCGTTGTAACCGATACCCCGATAATCAGATCGTCACCTGCGACACGGCGGGCGTCCACCAGTTCCATGTCATCCTGACCAAGATGGACCCCGTCGGCTCCTCCGGCAAGGGCGACATCCAGACGATCGTTGACGATCAGGGGGACCCCTTTCTTCCCGCATATGCCCATGAGCCGGCGTGTTTTTTCCACCATGCGCCGGGTTGAGGCATCCTTGTCCCTGTACTGGACCATGGTCACGCCGGCTGAAACGGCCCTTCGGACAATCTCGTCCTCAGGCCTGCCGAGGGAGAGTTCGGGATCGGTCACCAGATACAGGGCGGGGTTGAAAGGTTTTTTCACTTCCGTTCCTTTTCTCAAATATTCAGGAGTCAGGAGTCAGGATCCACGAGAATACGTTTTTCTGCTGGCTACTGACTCCTGGATACCGGATCCTATAGCTCTTTGATCCTCAACCTCGCCCCGAGGTTCCTCTCGGGAGCGTTGAAGAGGGCATCCAGGATGTTGACCTGGAAAGAGCCGGGTCCGCGACACTCCTCGGCAGCCAGTTCGCCGCAGGCCCCGAAAACACCCAGTCCCAGGGCACAGGTTTCGGCGGAAACGCCGCCGCCGGCACAGTAAACGGCCACCGCGGTGGTGGAACTGCAGCCGGTGCCGGTAACGTTCCCCATCATGGGATGGCCGTTTTCCACGGCGTAGACCCTCTCCCCGTCCGTGATGTAGTCCACAACGCCGGTGACGCAGATCACGGCCCCGGTCTCCCGGCTCAGTTCCTTAAAGGCCTGCACCGGAACCTCTCCTGTCTCGAGGGAGTCCACACCCTGAATATTAGCCTTTTCGCCACCGAGGATCATGACCTCCGCCTGATTGCCGCGAATAACGTCGGGCTTGACCTCCTCGAGGATCTGACGGCACGTATCAGTGCGAAGCCTGGTTGCCCCGGCGCCGACGGGATCGAGAACAATGGGAATCCCCAGCCCCTTCGCTTTTTTGCCGGATTTGAGCATGGCGGTGATCCAGTGGGGGGAAAGGGTTCCGGGATTGAGGACATGGGCCGACGCGAAGGAAACCATCTCCTCCACTTCCTCGTTGGCGTGGGCCATGACGGGGGAGGCACCCATGGCGAGGGTTACGTTGGCCGTCACGTTCATGACAACGTAGTTGGTAATGTGGTGGATCATGGGCCTTTTGTCCCTGATCACCTTGTCGAGTTTCTCATATCTCTGCTTGAAATATCCCATCTCTTCTGCCTCCTTGTAAGGACAATTCCAGATTTCAGATCCCGGGTATTAAAAAGAAGGTTGTTTCCAGCTTTTCAAAAAAAGAACCCCCGGCGGTGTTGATCACCACCCGGGGGTTCTTTGGATCGCTGCCCGGGCGGATCTCCTTACGCTGGAATAACCCAGTTCAAGTTCCAGGGGTCGTTCTCAGATCCGGAAAAGACAGGACCGCCCCCGATCCGCTACCCAATAGTATTTTGTTCTTTGATTTTCCCGATAACAGCGCTTACTGTCAAGTCATGACTTCCAACGATCCGTACGGAACATTGAAGGACACCCTCCCACTCCTGGACCTTATGCACCGGTTCCTCCTGCCCCGTATCTCCCGGGACATGGCGGCCCTCATGAAGGGAGGTCATTTAAACCGCGTTCTCGACGTAGCCTGCGGCACCGGTTTCACGGTGTGCGAACTGAGAAAGCGCGGGATCAACACGGTGGGGGTGGACCTTTCTCCTGGAATGCTCTCTGTGGCCTCACAGAAGGCCGGTGGCTGCGGTTTTGTTCTCGGGGATGGTACAAGCCTGCCCTTTTTGGACGCGTCCTTTGACGGGGCTGTGATAAGCCTGGCGCTCCACGAGGTATCCTCCGACACCCGGCAAGCCGTCTGGTTGGAGATGAAGCGGGTTGTCCGTCCGGGCGGGCTCATTTTCGTCATGGATTTCACGAAAATGCCGGGAAAAGGCACCCTATATTCGAAACTGGTGACCAGGATTATCCTCGCCATTGAGAAGGCCACCCTGAGGTTTGATCCCGACCACTGGCACAACTCCATGGGGTTTCAGAAAGCCGGTGGCCTCCCCGGCTGGATCGCCGGGGCCGGGGAGGAATCCGTCGAGGTCCGCGATTATGCGGGGGGCAACCTCGTGTTGGCGGTATTGGAAAACAAAAGCAATTGAGAATTGAGAATTGAGGATTGAGAAACAGGAAAGTTTGCAAGTTTGAGAGTTTGAAAGTTTGAGAGTTTGTGGTTTGAAGTTGCAAAAAAAACACGTTGAACGTTGGACGTT
>CBFDCL010000163.1:0-2777 GCA_965603295.1 uncultured bacterium
ATCCACGCCGTTATCCACACCCTGGGGCCGAAATCCCCCTTCCCGCAGGATGTCCACCATCTGGCGAAGGAAAAACCGATCATCATCCACCACAAGGACTTTCGGTTTTTGGCTGTCAGGGTCCTTTTTTTTCACCTGAAATCCTGTTTCCCGCGCGCCGATATTCCATTATGCCCGGTTCTGTTAACATACCTCATTGCTTCCACCCGGACACACCTTGAGTCCAAACTGTATATTACTCGTTCGCCCCGCAGCATTTCTTGTATTTTTTCCCGGATCCGCACGGACACGGCTCATTTCGCCCCACCTTCCGGGCCTCCCTTCGGACCGTCTGCCCACGGGTGGGCTCTGCGCTCCGTGAACCCGTGTTTTCCACAGCGCCCCTGGTCATGGAAAATTTCTGCTGACGCCTCTTCGGAAGGTTATCATCCTCGGCCACCTGAACAAGGAAAAGGGTGTGCACGGTGTCTTCCCGAACCCGTCCTATCATCTCCTCGAACATCCCGAAACCCTCGATCTTGTATTCCGAAAGGGGGTCCCTTTGACCATAACCTCTCAGGCCGATGCCTTCCCGCAACTGGTCCATGCCATAAAGGTGATCCTTCCACTGGCTGTCAAGGATCTGGAGATAAAGGATCATCTCCAGCTTGCGGAGGGTTTCCGCCCCGAACTCCTTCGCCCGCCTCCGGTATACCTCCAGGGCCGCTTCCACCAGGGCATCCTCGATCCCTTCTTCCCCCTCGTCCACCGGAACGGGATCGGGCCTGAAACCGAAGATCGTCAAGAAGTGGTCGGCAAGGCCGTCAAGATCCCATTCATCCCTGTGGGACCTCGGGTCTATGTGGGTTTGGACCACGTCCTGTATTGTTTCCCTGATCATCCCCTCGATCTCTTCCGACAGGTCATCCGTACTGAGAATACCCCTTCTCTGGCCGTAGACGGCCTCTCTCTGCATGTTCATGACATCGTCGTACTCGAGAAGATGCTTCCGGATGTCGAAATTGTGGCCTTCCACCCTCTTTTGCGCATTCTCAATGGCCTTCGTGACCATCGAGTTCTCGATCTCCTGGCCTTCGGTCATGCCCAGGCGCTCCATGAACCCCGAGATCCGTTCCGACCCGAAGATCCGCATGAGATCATCCTCGAGGCTGAGAAAAAACCGGGAGCTCCCGGGATCCCCCTGGCGGCCCGACCTTCCACGGAGCTGATTGTCGATCCTTCGGCTTTCGTGCCGCTCGGTGCCCAGGATGTGCAATCCGCCAGCTTTAAGAACGACCTCCCGTTCCTCGTTGCACAGTTTCCTCATCTCAAGATGAACCTTTTGATATTGTTCCTGATCGTCCTCGCTAACCCGACTTCGGGCAAGAAAAACCGGGTTTCCGCCAAGAACGATGTCCGTTCCGCGGCCGGCCATGTTGGTGGCCAGGGTGACGGCGCCGGCGCGGCCCGCCTGAGCCACGATCTCAGCTTCCCTCTCGTGGTGTTTGGCGTTCAGGACATGATGGGGGACGCCATCCCTTTTCAGCATCCGGGACAGGAGTTCGGAATTTTCGATGGATGTCGTCCCCACCAAAACAGGCTGGTGGTTCTGATGGCATTCGATGATCTCCCCAACGACAGCCTGGTATTTTTCCTTTCTGGTTCTGTAGATAACGTCGGAAAAATCCAGGCGGATCATGGGCTGGTTGGTGGGAACGATCACGACATCGAGGTCGTAGGTTGTTTTAAACTCTGCCGCTTCCGTGTCCGCTGTCCCGGTCATGCCGGCAAGTTTTCCGTACATTCGGAAAAAGTTCTGGAAAGTGATCGATGCCAGGGTCTGGTTTTCACTCTCGATCCGGACTTTTTCCTTGGCCTCCAGAGCCTGGTGGAGACCATCGCTGTACCGCCTGCCCGGCATAAGGCGCCCGGTGAACTCGTCCACGATAATGACCTGGTCGTCTTTGACCACGTAGTCCACGTCTTTTCTGAAAAGGCCGTGGGCTTTCAATCCCTGTTGAACATGATGGTTGATCTCCATGTTGACCGGATCGTAAAGATTTTCGACACCGAGAAGCTTTTCCACGAGCTCAACGCCATCTTCCGTCAACATGACGCTGCGGGCTTTTTCGTCCAGCGTGAAATGCAGTTCCTTCTTCAGACGCGGGATAATCGTATCGACGGTGTAGTACTTGTCGGTGGATTCTTCCGCCGGTCCGGAGATGATCAGAGGAGTCCGGGCCTCGTCGATGAGGATACTGTCCACTTCATCCACGATCGCGAAATTAAGATCCCTCTGAACGTAGTCCTCCAGGGAAAATTTCATGTTATCACGGAGATAATCGAAACCGTATTCGTTGTTGGTCCCATAGGTTACGTCGGCGCCGTAAGCGGTTTTTCTCTCGAGGTCACCCATGGAGTTCTGGATAACCCCGACCGTGAGGCCCAGGTAGCGATAAATGGTCCCCATCCATTCGGAGTCCCTCGTGGCCAGGTAATCGTTGACCGTGACAATGTGGACTCCCTTGCCCGAAAGGGCGTTGAGATAAACGGGAAGAGTCGCGACGAGGGTCTTGCCCTCACCCGTCTTCATCTCCGAGATCTTCCCCTCGTGAAGGATGACGCCTCCAACGATCTGCATGTCGAAGTGCCTCATCTCCAGAAGCCGTCTGGAGGCCTCACGGACCACCGCGAAGGCCTCGGGAAGAAGATCGTCAAGGGATGCCCCCTGGTCCAGGCGCTCACGGAACTCGGCGGTCTTCGATTTCAGGCCGGTCTCATCGAGAGCCCGCACCGAC
>CBFDCL010000164.1:0-2617 GCA_965603295.1 uncultured bacterium
GGAATTGGGAAAGAAAGTTTGAGAGTTTGATGGTTTGAAAGTTTGAGAGTTGAAGTTACGAGGCGCTGTCATCGCGAACCGTAACCTGAGTGAAGCGATCTCATGTGTGACCGACCTGTCACAGCGTAGCCGAAGGCGAAGACGGAAGGGAACAGTAACGATCCGGCGGCTTCGCTTGAGATTGCTTCGGTCAGAGTGCACCTCGCAATGACAAACGAAAGAGAAAAAAACTGGTTTGAGAGTTTGAGGTTAAGAATACAACAGTGCACTAGTGCACCGGTGCACATGTGCACTAAAATGGTTCCCGTTAAATTTTAAACCCAAAAATTTCCCCCCTTCCTTGCGAAACCTCTCCGCCCATGTTAACGACATTTTATGAAGAATATTTTTCTAGCTCTCATCCTTGTATTGTCCCTGCCAGTTCCCTGCCTGTGTGCGGCTGACTCCGATCCGGCCGTCCGGATCGCCTTTCTGGGTGATTTTCTGCCGACGGGAAGTGCCGACCCGGTTATCAAAAATCGGGGTTACAGCCACCTTTTCGACGGGGTCCGGGCTATTCTCCAAACTGTGGACGGTGTTGTTTTGAACCTCGAAACCCCCATTTCCCGGAGAGGGCACTCCGTTTCGGAGAAAAAATACACCTTCAGGTCTGCACCCGAGACGGCCCGAGCCATGTCCCGGGAGGGGATCCGGGCCGTCTGGCTGGCCAACAACCATATCCTCGATTTCGGGGTGGACGCCCTGTACGACACCATTAAACATCTGGAAGAAGCCGGGATTGCTCACGCGGGGGCCGGGAAAAATGTTTCCGCCGCCGCCGCACCGGCAGTCCTGACGTTAAAGGGCCTCCAGGTTTCCCTCCTGTCCTTTTCCAACACGTTCCCCGACAGCTACTGGGCTCGAAAGAACCGGCCAGGAACCTTTTTCGGGGCGCCGGGTCCGGTGGGAAGAGCCGTTGCCAGGACCCTTGGCGCAAACGGCGGCCCGGTGGTGGCTTCCTTTCACTGGGGCGCGGAACTCATGACCGAACCCAAAGAGTACCAGATCAATCTGGCCCGGAAAGCTATCGAGAACGGAGCAGCCCTTGTGGTGGGCCATCACCCCCATGTACCGCAGCCCATTGAAGTGTACAGAGGTGTTCCCGTCCTTTACAGCCTCGGCAACTTTTCCTTTGGATCCTACAGCCGGAGTGTAACCGAGGGGCTCCTCGCTGTGGCCGGGTTCGAGAAAGACGGACGGTGCTCGCGTCTCGAGGTTTACCCGATCCTGGTGGACAACGCTAAAGTCAATTTTCGGCCCCGACCCATCACAGGCCTCGATGGGCGGCGGATCTTCGATTCTTTGGTAAAGGGGGTCCAAAAAGGGCAGGCTGATGTGATGTGGGATGGGGAGAAGGGCGTAATCATTCCCAAAGGGGAATGATTACGCCAAGTCCAAGGTCCAAAGACCAAAGTCCAAAGAGGTACTTCAGCTCAAAGTACCGGGTTTAGGGTTCAGAGGAGAAAGGGAATTTGGGATTGAGGATTGGGAAAGAAAGTTTGAGTGTTTGAAGGTTTGAAAGTTTGAGGTTGCGGAATTACACTCTCAGAAGCCAGGAAAATTAATTGTGCTAAACGGTCAATGTTTAACGTTCAACGGAAAAAACTGTGATCAGTGAATGATGAACTGGGAAAAACAAAAACAGGCTCTAAATGCGCACCACTGAGTACTAACCAGGGATCATTTTTTTCTCAACCCTCAACGCATAACCCTCAACACTCAACTTAACCTTCAGTAAATCTTACACACCTCCAGATACCTTTTCAGGGCCGGCTTTTAGACACGGACCTCCTCCGGACAAAGGGTTGTTTCCGTAGAGTTGACACCTGCCGGTGGTTTCCTGCTGGAATGTAAAAGGTTGGGATATTATGCTAACAGGTACATGTGTCGGGTGCACTTTCCATACTCGAGGAGGCTGACGTTTCTAAATGCTCTAGCCGTTCAGGAGTGAGCCATGGAATTCGAAGATCGAGGCAAACTGGTTCCCAACCACCGGATCCCCGATGCGGCGGTGAACCCCATGTTTCTGGACCGGTGGTCGCCGAGGGCCTTCGACCCGGCGCCCATATCTGAGGAAGACATCGCCACCCTTTTCGAGGCGGCGCGCTGGGCTCCTTCATGTTTCAACGAACAGCCTTGGCTTTTTGTCTATGGAACAGATCCCGAGGAACGGGATCTTTTCCTGCAGATCCTCACTGAGAAAAACCGGCTCTGGGCCCGGAACGCGTCCGTGCTGGCGATCCTTTTCGCCAGACGGAATTTTTCACGCGGGGGCAAACCCAACCGCTGGTCGGGTCATGACTGCGGAGCGGCCTGGGTGTCCCTGGCTTTTCAGGCCAGGATGCTGGGGCTCTACGCCCACGGCATGGCGGGGTTTTCCAGGGAGAAGGCTTACGTACTTCTGGGCGTCCCTGAGGAGGAATACGAGGCCATGGCTGCCATCGCGGTGGGAGCCTATGGCGATCGGGAGGCCCTCCCGGAGGAGATTAAGGAGATGGAGCAGCCGAACACCAGGAAACCGTTGGCTGAAGTGGCAATAAAGGGAAAACTTTAGCCAACGGGTTCCTGGTGAGTTAAA
>CBFDCL010000165.1:0-2596 GCA_965603295.1 uncultured bacterium
TTGATAAAACCGAGGACGCGGTAAGTCATGCTCTGTATGGCGCTGGCAAGCATGGGCAGGGTAAATGGCATGAGAGGATGATTGGCAACTGGCATTTCCGGGTCGTCGATCCCTGCCAGGCTGTTACGGAGCAGCTGGGCCAATCGATGGCCTTTCTGGCTGCCTACAACGATGTCACACTTCTTAACAGCGGCCTGGACGGCAAAGCGTATGACGAGGCGATCGGTGAGCTGGCTGGGGAAATCTACTCCAGGACCATGGCGGGTCAAAAGGGCGGAGGGCAAAGCGGAGGGAAATACGAGGCCAGCACGGACCTGGGTGTTCGAACAACCGACTGCAAACTGGTGGGAAAAGATCGATACGAAGACGCGCAGAAAAAGGCCTGCTTCCCGGAGATCATCTACGACGCGGTCATTGCCCATGAGATGAAGCACGTCGGGCAGTGCGAAAGCGACAGGGGGTTATTCATACGGGGCCGAAAATATGACCCCGTGATACAGAGCAAATATGAGATCGAAGCGTACTGCACAGAGATCGGCATGTATTTTAAATGGCTGGACCGTAACTGCGAGGAGGATCTTTCCGGGCAAAAGAACATGGTCAACAGTATCTGCAATTAAAAAATGCAGGGAGATTCTTGTGCACAGGTGCACCGGTGCACTAGTGCACTTTACTTCATCCTCACCCTCAAAGCCCCGATCAGCCTGCTCACTTCCTCACACATCTTGATCAACCCTTCCGTTTCCAGCCCTCCCAGATATCCAATTTCCCTGGCGAGATGGAGCTGTGTCCTTATTTCAAACGAGGAGCTATTGGCGATGGCGAGATACTTCTTGAACTCCTGATTGCTGTACTTTCCGAACCCTTCGGTAATATTGGGTAAAATCGAAACAAATACCCGTTGGATCTGGTCTTTAAATCCCCAATCCAGGGAATAGTAGCAGTAGCTGTAGGAGTAGCAGGGAATGGGAATGCGCTTTCTCTGTTACTGCTATCGATACTACTACTAGCTCTTCCTTTCCCTCCCTTCCCGGATGTATTCAACGATCTCCTCGGCGGTGACAGAGGATTGGATTCCCTCAACCTCGAGGGGCGATCCTTCGTCGTCGACCTGCCTGATCGCGAAAACCGAGCCATCCTTGCGCTGTATCCGCACCTCCCCTTCGGCACGGGCGATATTCAGGAGCGAAGCCAGTTTCTGGCGGGCCTCCGAAAAAGTATAGATCCTCATGTCACACCTCGATAACTGTTACCCCAACCTGCCGGGCGGCCTCCTTTAAGGTCCCGTCAAGGGTGATGAGTGGAGAGTTCAGCCTGCTGGCGCATTCAATGAAATAGGCGTCGTAGGCGTAAAGGGTCATTTTCCTGGCGATCTCAAGGGATGAGGCCAGGCTGACATCGTGAAAACGGATGGGGATCTTTCCGTAAGAGGTGACGGCTGCAATGGCCTGGTCGAGGTGGATGCGGCCCCGTTTGAACATCGCCGAAAACGCGTTACCCACTTCCCAATGAAGGAACGACGGTGCGCTCAGTTTCGCTCCCCTTGTTATCTCCACGAGCCTTGATTTGTGCTCCTCGTTGACGAGCACGGCGATGACAATGGAAGTGTCCACCACAAATTCCAAACCTGGCCCTCCTATTGATTTGTACAATTGTACAATAATATTACCTTCTGCTACCAAAAAGTAAAGGATAAGCATCCGGAGGATGCGGGCAACAGAAAGACCTTACCTGTCAACCACAATTGTATGTCCCTTTTACCTCGTCCCTTGTCCCTCCTTTACCTCTTTCCCCTCTTTTTGCCCGCAGCACCGCTTGTACTTCTTTCCGGAGCCGCAGGGACACGGTGACTTACGGCCCAGAGAACCTGTTCCCGGGCCCGGCCTGACCAATCCGTTCACATCAGCCCTGGCATATATAGCCGTCCATCCCATGCACTCCTCGATCCAGTTAAGAGCATCCAAAATGGATTCGAATCGAAAGTCAGCGTGGGGAAACGTTTTTTCCAGCAGGTCCGGGTTCTCGTACATCATGCGGCACCAGTCCCCTTCGTCCTCGATGTCCTTTAACCAGGAACCGGCACAGGGAAAACGCTGGCTCTTCGCCGGCGTTTTGAGACGAAATCCCCGGATGAACCCCTTTGCCAGGTCGGCCGCCCCGGAGAGAATTGCCGGTTCGTCCTCCCCTGTCCGGATTCCGGACGATAGGGCCTCGGGGAACGGACGCGAGGACGACAGGGATCTGGCGGTATCGTTCCACAGGTACAGAAAAGCGAGGCTGAGTTTCTCGAAATCCCTATGGGACTGGCCCTTGATATCGGCATCCATGAACACCTCTTCCAGCGCGGCCCCTGGGTCCACGGCAAAGGGGTTCGCCAGCGCCCCGCGCACAACGCCGTGGATAAAGGGGATTGTCGACTCACTTCCAAATCTTTCGACCTGCTTCGCAAACTGTTCGTTTCCGGGATACCTGGTGAAAGGCGGTTTCTTCTTTTTCACGGGTGACCTCCTTTTCGAGGTCTCCGTTCCGATGGCAGGGGAAAAACTGCAAGAGGAGGGCCAAAAGACAGTTCCCAGGACCTGGTACTTAGTCCCCG
>CBFDCL010000166.1:0-2501 GCA_965603295.1 uncultured bacterium
GACCGTGGGTCCTTTTCCCAGCATGGAAGAGGCCCGAAAGGCCCTTTCCCGCCTGAGGGAATCCGGGATCGACTCGAACCTTGTCCAAAGGTCGGGAGGAGGGGCTGTCATCAATGCAGGGAGTTACCTTCTTGAGGAGAACGCCAGCCGCATCAGGAACAGGATCGAGTCCATGGGCTATCAGGTTGAAATGGGCAAAAAGGCGGTCAATCTCCCGATGACGTTCGTGAGGGTGGGGCATTTCAGCCAAATCGACGAAGCGAACCTCACTAGGGATGAACTCAGGGCAAAAGGGCTGGACGCGATCGTTGTCAAGCTCCAATAACCCCATACGGCTCTCGTTATGACAGATGTTTCTCGGGTTCCCGACAGTCTGGATGCCCGACAGCTCGGGATTCTGGTCAAAATGCTCAACGCCCCGGATACCCGTTCTAGGGATATCGCCGCCCGTGCCCTCAAAGACATTGACCCGGGGAGGGTTGCCGTTCTGTTAAAAGATCCTGCCCTCTCCGCTACGGCTCTTGTTTACTTTGCCAGGCATGCCGGCGAGCGGCTGGACTGGATCGAATCTCTTCTTCAAAACACATCCCTGCCCGATGAAGACAGGGCCGTGCTGACGGCCGCGCGTGTTGTGGCGCCACCCCCCGAAATCCCGGAGGAAGATGATCAGGATTTGTCCCTCGGCCAGCGTATCGGGAGGATGAAGGTGGGGGAAAAGATCAAGCTTGCGATGAAAGGGGATAAGGAAGCCCGGACGCTCCTTGTCAGGGACACAAATCGGGAAGTTTACATGGCGGTTCTGGCCAACCCAGGCATGAAGGAAAGTGAAGTGGAAATGCTTGCCAAAAACACGGGGACCAACGCCGAAATCCTCCGGGCCATCGGAAGAAACCGGGAGTGGGTGTCTAACCGGAACGTGATGTTCAGTCTCGTGATGAACGCCAAAACCCCGTTAGAAATCACCGTCAGGTTCCTGCCAAGGCTCATGAAAAAAGACCTTGAATTCGTCTCAAAAAGCCGGGCCCTCCCCATGGCCCTGAGGACCAATGCCAGACGGATTCTCAACGCAAAGGCAAAAGGCAGGTGACGAAGTGCCGGTTTTCAATTACGCAAAGAAGGAAGTTAACCTCAAGATCGTCTATTATGGTCCGGGACTTTCCGGGAAAACGACCAACCTCCAGGCCATCCATGACGGAATAAAACCGGAGTTCAAGGGAAAGCTGGTTTCCCTCGCCACCCAGACCGATCGGACCCTTTTCTTCGATTTCATGCCCCTGGAGCTGGGTTCCCTTGAGGGTTTCCGGGTCCGGCTTCACCTTTATACCGTACCCGGCCAGGTCCATTATAACGCGACCCGGAAGCTGGTTCTCAAAGGCGTGGACGGCGTTGTTTTTGTGGCCGATTCCCAAAAAACCATGTCCGACGCCAATATGGAGAGCTTCATTAATCTGGAAAAAAACCTCCACTCCTACGGGAAAATTCTCCATGAGATGCCGCACCTCATCCAGGGAAACAAAAGGGATCTGGACGATATTCTTTCCATGGGTGAGATTGCTTCCCAGTTAAACCGGTACGGTGCGCCCGTGACCGAGGCGGTGGCATCGGAAGGGGAGGGGGTCCTTGAGACCCTCACCGAGATTGTGCGGATGGTAACAAAAGGTTTGCGGGAACAGTTTGCCGTGCACCGGGGTGAAGGGATCAGCAGGGCAACGGTGGAAGAGGTCCCCGCTGACGAAAAGGTGGAAACGTTCGAGGAAACAAAGTCTGAAACCGTTGCCTTTTCAGAGGCCGAACCTGAATCAGAACTTGAACCTGAGCCTGATCCGGTGTCCCTCCCGGAAGTGAAACTCGAGCGTGTTTCGGGACCAGGACCCCAATTGGAAACGGAAGGCACCCCGGAAACAGAGCCGGAACCGGAGATCGAGCTCGGGAAGAACATCTCGGCACCGGTTCCAGGCCTCAACGGTGAACCGGAGGCAATGGAACCGGTCCGGCTAACAGTGGAGGTGGAGGGCGTCGGTCCTGTGGAGCTGTCCATAACCGTCCGCGCGAGACTTCTTGTCAATGAAGAAGAGATGGCGTTTGCGGTAAAGGGGGAAGACCCCGGTCCCATGGGCGATGGGGGAGAGGAACACCCTCTCGAAGGCGGTGTTGTATCCGCAGAGGAAGAGGAAACGATTATCCCGGATGATGATCTTCTTCCCCTTGGAAGCGAGCCCGATGAGCCCCTCGGGGCGCCTCTGGACGGTCAGGAGGGGAACCGTTTTGACATGCCGGATGACCGTGATGGGAAGACCTTTCCGGGGGAGGAAGTGATGCCCCCACCCTTCGAGCCCGCCCCTTCCGACCCGGTTCCTGAATACGATCCTGCGCCCAGGCCCCTCGACATCTTAGATGAGGGCCCTCCCGGGCCGGGAGAGCCCGAGCCGAAGAAGAAGGGGATACTGGATAAGTTCCTGAAGAAATAAAGGCTGGGAAAATAGTCCAGAGTCCAGCGTCCA
>CBFDCL010000167.1:0-2472 GCA_965603295.1 uncultured bacterium
CGGCTCCACGGTGAAAACACGGATGGAGATGTTCGGCGCCCCGTCGGCCTTGCCGATGGGAACCTGGCGGGAAGCGTGTAAAGCTCCTTCCATTTCAACGGCTGGTTTCGGGCATTCTTCCAGGCGGGTGATCTTCATTGCAGCCTCCTTGTTAACCCTCAAATTTTCAAACTCTCAAACTATTTTCTCATATCCCTTCGTTCAGCCGCTCGCTTACGATTTTTTCCTCCTCGGCGCGCCGCGCGTCGTCCCAGCCCAGTTCCGCGGCCATGATCTGGACGACCCTGGAAGTAGCCCTAACGGCCGCCCTGGTATCCAGCAGGGCAAGGGGTGTGCGTCGCGCAAGGACATCGATGGCCCTTTGCGCCATCTCGCGGCGAGCGGCGTAAACCACCTCCGCCTCCAGGAACGGGTGATCCGGGTTTAATGGGATTAAATTGCCGGAAGCGGCGATGGCGGCCACTTCGGCACCCTGATCCCCGTAAGCCCGGTTCAGGTACCCGGCGGCTGTCTCATCAAGGCCGAACTCCCTTGCCAGTTCTTCGCCCCCGTCCGGGTGAAAATCCTCTCCACCAAGGATAAAGATCCCTTCCGTCCGACACTTAGAGAGGGGTTTTAGACCGAAGCAGCGGACAGCGTAATCCACCGTGTCGGCGGCCATCCTGCGGTAGGTGGTCCATTTGCCCCCCGCTATGGTGACGAGGCCCGAGGGGCTTTGAACGATAATGTGATCCCGGATGAGCTTCGCCGTATCGGATATCTTCGGATCGAAGATCAGGGGCCGGAGTCCGGACCAGGTGGCTTTGATATCCTCCTGGGTAAGGGTCAGGTCGAAGTGCTGGCAAATGTAATGCTTTAAATAGGCGATCTCCTCTTCCTCCGGACGGGGGTGCTCCGACAGCTCGGCCGGCTGGTCCGTGGTTCCCACAAGGGTGCTCCCTTCCCACGGCATGATGAAAAGCACCCTGCCGTCCTCGGTTTTAGGGATGAGCAGGCCCGTGTCCGGAGGGGAAAAACGCCTATCGAGGAGCAGATGCACCCCGGAAGTGACTTTCAACATGGGGTGGGTTCCCGGGTCGTCGATTCGCCGGATATTATCGGCAAAAGGGCCGGTGGCGTTCACAACGACTTTCGTCCGAATGATCCACGTTTCTCCTGTGAGCAGGTCCTTAACAGCCGCGCCCGAAATCCTTCCTGAATCTTTGTTAAAATGGGTCACCGCAAGATGGTTGGCCGCCACCGCTCCATGATTAACCGCGGTCAGTGCCAGAGAAACTGCCATACGGGCGTCGTTGAACTGCCCGTCGAAATATTTCACCCCTGCCTTCAGCCCCTCAGCCCGGATCATGGGGAACCACTTTAACGCCTGGGAACGGCTCAGGTAACGGCTGGACCCGATATTCCGCTTCCAGGACAGCAGATCGTAAAATTTCAGACCGGCATAGACGTAGGGCACCTCAGCCCATCGGTAAAGGGGCGTCACAAGGGGGATTCGGTGACACAGGTGAGGGGCGAGACGAAGGATCAGGCTTCGTTCCTTGAGCCCGTCCCTGACCAGGTGAAACTGCTTCGCATCCAGACCCTTAACTGCGGATTCGAGGTAGCGGACCCCGCCGTGCAGAAGTTTGGTGCTCCGGCCGCTGGTCCCCTCGGCAAAGTCGTTCTTTTCCACGAGGGCAACGCGAAGTCCCCGGCTTGCCGCATCAAGCGCCACCCCGCACCCTGTGGCGCCGCCGCCGACGACCACCAGGTCGAAAAGGGTGTCCTTTTTCAACTCATCCAGAAGCTGTTGACGGGATGCTGTCTGCAAGATCTCCTCGCGACGGGAAACCGGCCCTCATTCCTTGGGATGTAAAGAGGTGAGTGTCGTTTGATTTTAAATCTACAAGCTACTTACTTGTTATTGTATAACACCAGACACCCGGTTAAAAGCATCCTTTCTCCTGAGAAGATGACGGATCCAATATTTTTCACCAGTCACGGGTCTGAT
Organism: uncultured bacterium; assembly: GCA_965603295.1. GTDB lineage: Bacteria > BMS3Abin14 > BMS3Abin14 > BMS3Abin14 > BMS3Abin14 > JAFGWO01. Next base: position 1,991 of record CBFDCL010000167.1, read on the forward strand.
TAGTCAACTTCAAACCTCAAACCAGAGATCTCAAACTCTCAAACTCAACCATTTTAACTTCTTTCTCCTGTATACTGATTCCAGGATATTGATTCGGGAGGCCATCCCATAGCCAAAATCGAGGGAAAGACCACAGGACTTAAGCCCAATCAGGTCCGGCGCATCGAGCGCCTGGGCCGGAGCAGGCCCCAGCCGCAGGAGATCATCTCTCCGGAAACGGCCCGTCGCCTGGCCGAGCTGTCCCGGGAAATCAACCGCCAGCTTGGCCTTCTCATCGACCGCCGGGGCCGCGTGACTCACGTCCTCGCAGGGGACCGGCGAGGCATTTTCATCCCCGATCTTCGCCTCTTTCGCTTCAGCCCAGGTCATCTCAGGGGTCTTCGACTCATTCACACGCACTTGGAGCCGGGGGGCTTTTCCACCGAGGATTTCACGGACCTTCTCCTGGTGCGCCTTGATCTTATGGCGGCTATCGAGGTGGG
>CBFDCL010000168.1:0-2467 GCA_965603295.1 uncultured bacterium
CCGGATCATGGCATCCTCAACCTCGCGGATGGCCGTCAGGACCGTTTCTTCGTAGGATGCGAGGCGTTCCTCGACGACGGCTTCCTGCCTTTGGACTCCGGCGCGTTCCGAGCCCGAGTCGAAGATCGTGTAGGTAAGGCTGGCGGCAAGGGATGCGATCCAGCGTTCCAGAAGGTCGCTGAAACCTGGAGAACTGAAACCGCCCGTAGCGGTAAGGTTCACGGCAGGAAGCCGGCTGGCCCGGGCTGCGGCGGCCTGTCCTTCGGCTGCACGGAGTTTCAGCCCTGCCCCCCTGACATCCGGGCGCTTCGACAGAAGGTCTGCGGGGACACCGGTCTCCGGCGGAAGGCCCGGTTCCGGGAACCTGTCGGCAACGAGCCCCATGTCCGAACGTGGCGGTTTGCCGACCAGAACGGCCATTTGGTGGAGGAGCGTGTGCAGACGGGCTTCGAGCTGAGGAAAGGAAGCTTCTATTTCCGCTACGGCCTGACGCTGCTGGTAGATGTCGAGAGCCGTGGCCATCCCCTTGAGGTACCGGAGTTCCATCAGGTCCAGGATGGTCCGGTTGGTTCCCAGCTGCTCGTGCAGGAGTTCCATCTGCTGTCGCACCGAAATGAGATCCAGCCACTTGATGGTTGTTTCGGAAGCCAGCGTGAGGGCAGCGGTGTACAACTCCTCTCTGGACGCTTCAAGCTCCAGCCTCGCGGATTTCTCCTCCGCGGCGAGGCGGCCCCAGAAGTCGATCTCGTAATTGCTGACTAGCGTCAAGTTTCGGGATCGGGTCGTGACCGTTTCGCCGTCGGAGTCCCTCCATGTGTCCGAGACTCCGGCCCTGAGGTCCAGATCCGGCAGACGGTCGGCCCCGGCCTGAACCGCCAGAGCTCCCGACTGCTTAAGTCGGGCCAGGGACTGTCTCAGGGTTAGGCTCCCCTTCAGGGCCTCCCCGATAAGCGTGTTGAGCTCTTCAGACCCGAAGACTTCCCACCATCGGTCGGGGGGTGATGATGTCTCTTCGTAAAGGGTGAACGTTTCGGGGATGGGAAACTCATGATCGGAAGGCTCCCGGGGTGGCGTGTGGGCACAGGCGAAGAGGGACAGGCAGAACAGGGCGAGGATCACGGGGGAAAAGGTCCGCCGCAACTTGAGACTATGCCGATTAATATAGGGTGACTCGACCCAAGAGGCAGTGTATGGGTGTGTACTGGAATCCGGCATCAGGCTGGTTCCTGTCCGGAGGGAGGAGAATTCGCCATCGAAGTCATCGCTTTTCAGCTCATTGTCCTGCTCGCCGGGTTCACCCAGGGGTTTACCGGTTTCGGTTCGGTCATGGTAGCCCTGCCTCTTCTCACGCTGTTTCTGGATGTCAGAACAGTGATCCCGTTGGTCTGCCTGTTGGCTCTGGTTATCAACGTGGTCCTTCTCATCCAGATCCACGAACATATCCTTTGGGCCAAGGTACGTGTCCTGCTTGTGGCCGCCATCCCGGGGGTTGCCTTCGGTGTTTATATCCTGAAAACGGTTCCGGCACAATTCCTGGAAATGACCATTGGCCTTGTGATCATCGGGTTCGGCCTGCAGCGTCACTTCGCGCGGGCCCCGGAACTGGAAGTGGCCGATCACTGGGGATGGGTCTTCGGTTTCCTGTCGGGCGTCCTCGGTGGGAGCATCGCGGCCAACGGGCCGCCGGTAATCCTTTACACTTCCCTCCAGCCCTGGGGGAAATACCCGGCCAAGTCCACTCTTACCGCGTATTTCCTGGCCTCTACCGTGGTGATCAGTTCCACTCACGGTTTGAACGGTCTCATCACGGCCCGGGTCCTTGATCTCTTCATCCAGGGGGTGCCGATCCTGGTCACGGGCGTCCTGACCGGCTCCTGGCTGTTCGGGAGAGTGGGCTCGGGTTCCTATCGAAAGGTCCTGCTCCTCTTTCTGATTCTGCTGGGATGCCTCATGCTGGGAAAAGCGGTGTCCGGTGTCTGGTAATTGACCAGGACCCGGTACTGGTTCAAGTCCTGGAACCTGGAAGTGTGGACCTGAAATTTTCCTCGTCTCTTTTCTTAAATGACACCAGACGCCGGACTTTGGTTTAATTCACTGCTACGGGGAAAATATTTATTGTAATAGTCGCTGCTTTTTAATGCTGGATACCTTTTAGCTGGGGTTCACTGACACTGAAAAAACAAAATAACACAGAAGCAAGGAAGGAATACCGTTCACACTACCTGGATCATGCCCAGTTTAGCCGCCAGCACCGTCAGGGAAAAAGACAGCGTCAGAGCGAAGAGGGGAGCGATGATCCAGACGACGAAAAGCTTTTTCAAGGTGCTCCGCGACATTATAGGCTTCCATCCCTCCTTGACTATGCCGAAGGCGATGATGGAAGCAGCGTTGAGTTGGACGAGGGAGGTGGGGATCCCCTTCGTCATAGAGGCAATGAGCAGGAGGCTCGCGGTGACCACCGCGATCA
>CBFDCL010000169.1:0-2408 GCA_965603295.1 uncultured bacterium
CGTTTGACGTTAGACGTTGGACCAGCATAATTTTCCCCGTGTCCCCGTGTCCCCGCGTCTTCGCGTCAGGGGATTTCTCACGACTCTGGACTTTAATTAATCCGAGGATTTTCCATGAAAATTAAAGAGATTGGCGAATTCGGGCTCATCGAGCGGATCCACGCCAGGGCGGGCCGCAGTTCCTATCCCGTTGTCATCGGCATCGGCGACGATGCGTCGGTACTCGACGAGGGATCACGAAATCAGGCTGTTACGACCACCGACATGCTCGTGGAGGGGGTGCATTTCCTCAGGGATGCCATCGACCCTTTCGATCTCGGCTTTAAATCCCACGCGGTCAACCTGAGCGATATCGCCGCCATGGGCGCCGCGCCTGCCCAGTCATTCCTCTCCTTCGGGCTTCCGGGGGACATGGATGTGGAGACTATCGACACTTTCATGGACGGGTTCATGGAAGCCGGGGACGGCGTGCCCCTTTCGGGGGGGGATACGGTCTCCTCACCCGAAGGCTGGCTTATCAGCGTAACTGTGATCGGGATCGCTCCTTCGGGAAGGGTTTTGAGGAGGGATGCCGCGGTGGCGGGGGATTCCATATGGCTGTGCGGACCCGTGGGTGATTCCGCCGCCGGTCTGTCGATCCTGCTGGGCCGATCCCGGAGGGTGAGCGAAGAAAATTCCGAGTTTCTCATCCGCAGGCACAACCGGCCGCTTCCCCAGGTCCGGATGGGCAGGATCCTGCTCGAAGCCGGCATTTCCCATTGCGCCATCGATGTCAGCGATGGACTTCTCCAGGACCTCGGGCACATATGCGAACGCAGCAGTTCGGGGGCGGAGCTTGAGTTAGAACGCATTCCGCTGAGCGATCCCATCAGGGAACTGGCTTCCGCCAACGAAGTGGACCCATACGCCTGGGCGCTCCGGGGAGGGGAGGATTACAGCCTCCTTTTCACCGTGAAACCGGAAAACGAGAAGAAACTTCTCACGGTGCTCGAAAGGGAAGAGATCGGTGCTGTATCCATCGGGAAAATTGTTCCTGAGGCCGGAATCCGGGTCTACAGGGACGGTTCTGAAATCGATACCGGGCCGGATGGTGGGTTCGATCATTTCAGGAAATAAAAGTTTGAAAGTGTGAAAGTTTGAATGTTTGAATGTTGCGGCTTATGCCTGGGATGATCCATGAAGAGAAAGTAATTTTTCCCGTAAAAAAGGATTTCTCCAATAAATTATGAATGTCATTGAGCCAAATATGAACAACAACTCTCAAACCCTCAAACCCTCAAACCCTCAAACTCTCAAACCGGTCCTTGTGATTTCCGCTTCCGACAGCAGCGGAGCCGCCGGGATGCAGGTAGATATCCGGGTAGCGAACGATCTCGGTCATCCGCCCCGGTGCGCCCTGACGGCTGTCACCGTTCAGGGGGAGAAGGGGGTCTTAAGAATCCACCCGGTCCCTCCCGATAACATCTCCGATTCCATCGCTTCCGCCCTTTCCGATGCACCCGGCATCGGGTCGGTCAAGATAGGGTTGATCACCGGACCTGACGCAGCCGATGCCGTATCACGATCCCTCACTTCTCTGGAAGGGGAGGGGATCCCCATCGTTCTGGATCCCGTCCTGAGGTCTACACCCGGTTCGGCTCTCTCCTCCCCGGAGGCGAAAATTCGCCTGGTGCGGGCCCTTCTTTCCCAGGCCACCGTTCTCACCCCCAACCGCGAGGAGTTAAAAGAGCTCTCCGTTTTAGCCGGGGAACATCGGAACGAAGAAGAACCCAGGGTCAACGCCCTGATCTCCCTGGGCGCGGACTCGGTCCTCGTCACGGGAGGGGATGACAGCCCGAAAACATGCGTTGACATCCTTTACCGCCCAGAGCATCCGCCCCTGTTACTGGAGCATCCGAGAATCGGAACCCGACCCACCCGGGGAACCGGTTGTACCCTCTCAACAGCCCTGGCTGCCTACCTGGGGAGAGGCATGGAACTGCCTGAAGCCGTGGAAGCCGCCATCAAATATGTGACGGACAGGATCGGGAGAGCTTTCCCCGTGGGGAATCAGAACCTCCTGTTTCCGGGAAAGGGGAAACGGTTTGAAGTTTGAAAGTTTGAGAGTTTGAGAGTTTGAAAGTTTGAGAGTTTGAGGTTTGAAGTTGAGATCCGTGATGAAAGTCCCTGTTTTTCGTTTAACGTTTAATGTTTAACGTTTAACGTGGGGATTCAGTTCAGGGTTCAGAGTTCAAAGAGATCGTCTGACGCGGAGACCCAGGGACACGGAGACACGGTGATGATCAATAAAGGTCGTCCAGCCTGGATCTTCTCCTGCTTCTCCATCGGCAGGCTCGAGGCCCTGAGCTTTGTCGAAGGGCTGGCTGTTGAATTCTGAACTCTCAAACTTTCAAACTCTCAAACTTTCA
>CBFDCL010000170.1:0-2406 GCA_965603295.1 uncultured bacterium
TAACTTATTGTTTTTAAAGAAAACACAAATAACTGACACTGGTTTTAGTACCCCGTGGTTGCACACTATAGTGTGCAACCACGGGAAAAAAACAGGTTCGCAGGAGGAGATTTCTTTATAAAAACAGCGGGATAGGGTATATGCACACGATCGTGTGCAGGTTCCGTATGGGTTCTTCTAATTTTCTTTTCGGGTATTTAAACCCAGGGAGGAGATCTTCTTGATGAGGGTATTCCGGTGAATACCGAGGACCCTGGCCGCCTCGGACTGGTTCCAGTCAACCTTCCGGAGGGCAGAAAGGATGTACAGTCTCTCGAACCGTTCCCTTGCCTCGATAAGCCCCCTGGTATCTTCAACCCTGCGGTGGATGTCCGTTTCCGGGAAAAGGAGTTCATTGGGCAGGTCCTGGATATCGATGGGGCGGCTTCCTGGAGAAAAAGCCACGAGTCGTTCCAGCAGGTTTTCCAGTTCCCGGATGTTGCCCGGCCAGAAATGGGTTTTTAACTGCTCCATGGCCTCCGGGGTAAGACTGGCCACCGGCCGGTTCAGTCTGTGGGCTATTTTCTCAAGGATAAACTGGGTTAGGACGGGGATATCACTGCGCCGCTCCCGCAAAGGGGGCAGGTTGATGGGCAGAACGTTGAGCCGATAGAAAAGATCCTCCCTGAAACGGCCTTTCCGGATAAGATCCTTTAAATCCTGGTTCGTCGCGGAGATGACCTGGACGTCCACCCGAATAATCCTGCTGCCGCCGACTCTGGTGAACTCGCATTCCTGCAGCACCCTAAGCAGCTTGGCCTGCAGATCCAGGTGAAGGGTTGACAGCTCATCCAGAAAGAGGATGCCCCCGTTGGACAGTTCGAACTTCCCCATCCGTCTCTCGTTTGCGCCGGTAAAAGAACCTCTTTCGTGCCCGAAGAACTCGCTCTCGAGGAGTTCCCGGGGAATAGCGGCGCAGTTGACGGGGACAAAAGGACCGCCGCTTCTCCCCCCTCTCGTGTGAATGGTCCGGGCGATGAGTTCCTTCCCGGTGCCGCTTTCACCGGTGATGAGAACGTTCGAATCGGTCCTGCAGATTCGCTCGACGATCCTGAGGACCTCCTGCATGCCCTTTGATCGACCGACGATATCGCCAAGCCCGCTCAGTTTGACCACCTCCGAGCGCAGGTAATCCACTTCCCTTTTCAGACGCCTTTTTTCCAGTGCTTTCCTTGACGCCTCGAGAAGTTCCTCGGAGTCGAACGGCTTGGCAATGTAGTCAAAAGCCCCGTTTTTTATGGCCTGCGCCCCCATTCGGGCGCTGTCGGAAGCCGAGAGCATTACCACTTCGGGATGGTCGGGCATGGAAACAATCATGTCCAGGGCGGCCATCCCGCCCATACCGGGCATCATGACATCCAGAATCGCCACCTGAACATCGTTTTCACGGAGGATGCGGAGGGCCTTTTCCCCGCTGTCCGCCTTCAGCACACGGAAGCTGCCCTCCAGAAGCATCTCTAGGGATTCGAGAACAGGTTCTTCGTCATCGATTACGAGGATTGTGTCGCTGGATGTCAAAGTTTCCTGATCCATTATCGGTTCCCACTCGCCTCCATTGAAAAATAAAAATCACATAGAAGCTGCAAAAACCTTGCCCGGTGTTGGGAATTCGGTCCTGAAGAGCAAAATCCGCAGGAATTTTTCCGATCCGCAAAAAAAACCCGCGGTTTTGAGTACTAATATTCAAAACAGGTGCTTTTCCCCCCGGTTTTTCCCGGTTGGGGACGGGACCTGGATCTCGATATGCACACTATCATGTGCACCTGTACCTGTCCATGTGCACATTTTCGATTATGAAACCCACGTTTGGCTCAAAAAACCCTCTAAAACCCCTGTTTCCATTATAATCCAGTGAATGGCCCACTTTTTGAATTGGTAACAGTCGGAGAGGAACATGTTTCCCCCACAGGCCCATAACGGAGGTGCCACGTTGGAAAACAACCGGACCAGACGAAAAAGAATTCTCCTGGTTGATGATGTCGAACTGTTTCTGCAGCTCCAGATCTCCTATCTCGGGAACAGGCGTTTTGAAATGCACACCGCCAAATCGGGATCGGAAGCCCTCCAAATGGTCAAGGATGTTAAACCGGACCTGATTCTGCTCGACATGTTCATGCCAGACATGACTGGAGATGTTGTCTGTCGAAACCTTAAATCCGATCCTGAAACATCCTCGATACCAGTGGTCATCATCAGCTCGGGAGGCAGAGGAGATTCCCGGAAAAGGGTGGAGGCCGCCGGCTGCGACGGGCTGATCTACAAACCGGTGAGAAAGGATCTGCTCATTTCCGTGGTGGAAAAATGTCTCGGTGTCGCCGTCCGCCGCCAGCCTCGGGCCCGGGTCGCGCTGCCCGCAACCGTCATCCT
>CBFDCL010000171.1:0-2388 GCA_965603295.1 uncultured bacterium
TCAATGTCCAACGTCCAACGTGTTTTCCTTTGAGCTTTGAGCCTTGCATTTTGGCTAGCCTTCCTATCACTGATCACGAATCACCAATCACCGATTCCAACTCTCAAACTTCAAACTCTTCGACGGGCCCTTCGCTGATGCTGCCGTGTGACAAGCGAAATACCGCCTTCAGGGATCGTTTCGCATGAGTCTCAGATCGCGATGACTGCGCTTGTCATTCCAGGATCGTCTTTTAGGTCGAACCAATCTCATGGGCTGGCAATTCACCGTCTTTTCAAAATTCCGTCCTTTTTCCTCACGCCCAAAATACCAGCAGCTTTAGAAGTGGTAGAAACAGTGTAAACAATGGTTTTCCCTTTCTGCTACTCCTGCTTCCAATTATACTTGTACCAAAATTTGTACTTCTTCCAGTCCGCGCGTGGGCATTCCCGCTCCGGGAAATAATAACCAATTGTTCCACTGCTTTCAGGATCCGGGGGTTTTGAAATGAGCGAGACAGCCGCAATCTGGGCCGGTATCATTTTCTGCATTTCCCAATCCGCCATGTTCTCGGGTCTGAACCTGGCTGTTTTCGGGATCGGCCGTCTGAGGCTTGAAGTTGAGACGGCCTCGGGAGACAGGAACGCGAAGAAAGTTCTCCGGCTGCGCGAGGATTCAAACCTCACCCTGACCACCATCCTTTGGGGAAACGTCGGCATCAACGTGCTACTGACCCTTCTCTCGGGTTCAGTCCTGGCGGGTGTCGGAGCATTCTTTTTCTCCACCGTGGTGATCACATGTATCGGGGAGATCCTCCCCCAGGCATATTTTTCCCGCAACGCCCTGAAAATGGCCTCCCTGCTCTCACCGGTGCTTCGCTTTTACAGGCTCATTCTTTATCCCGCCGTCAAGCCCACGGCGATGGCCCTTGATCTGTGGTTGGGTCCTGAAGGCCTGCAGTACTTCGAGGAGAAAGACCTTAGAGAACTGATCAGGCGGCATATCGGCGTTGAGGGGAGCGAAATAGATAAGATCGAGGGACTGGGCGCTATCAATTTCCTGGCCATGGACGACCTTCTGGTCTCTGAGGAGGGTGAACCCATCAATCCGAACAGCATCCTTAAACTTCCTGTAGAGGAGGGCCGCGTGGTCTTTCCGCCATTTGAGGCCGAAGCCGATGATCCATTTCTCAGGCGGATCGAGGCTTCCGGCGAGAAATGGGTCATCGTTGTTGATGGGGATGGAGACCCGGTCCTGGTGATCGACACAGACCAGTTTGTCAGGACGGCGGTTTTCCGGCCGTCCCAATTCAGCCCCTATCGCCACTGCCATCGCCCCATTCTCATCACCGATGTCCGTATCCACCTTGGTAAAGCGATAAGCCGCTGGAGAGTCAGAACGGAAGGTCCGGAGGATGATGTGATCGATAACGACATCATTCTCATCTGGGGACCGCGAAAGAGGATCATCACCGGCGCGGACATCCTCGGCCGCCTGCTCAGGGGTATAGCGAACCGCACGGAAGCTTTCGTTTAGATTGCCTTCTAGTTTTTTATTTCTAGTTTCTTTTTACTGGTTGCGGTGGATTTCGAATCCTGGAACTTCAAACACTCAAACTCTCAAACGTTCAAACTTGAGCCGAAAGCTATCGTCCCGATCATGGTTCTGACCGACCGTGCTATACTGCTTTTATCACCCCAACCACAGGAGAACGATATGAGAAAGCTTATCGCTTTGTTATTTGCCTGTGCCTTTCTGCTTGCCTGCAGCCACGTCCCTGGAACCTTCCGAACCATCGAAGGCACCGCGTACGACCTTGAAAAGATGGAGCAGGTTCAGACCGGGATGACCCTGGAGGAGGTGACCGCCCTGGTGGGACCCCCCCTCAGCGTGACGGGTAAGGGGGATACTGTCGCCCACCGGTACTTCATGGTCAGGGAGAAGGTTGACACCGACAGGGCGGTCGGATTTATCCCCGTAAAAAAGAAGACAACTGAGATGTACGAGGTGATCCTGAGCTACGAAAAGGGTGTCGTCGTGCGCAAACAGCTGACCCGCAGCGTGGAAAAACCGAAGGAGAAGGAACAAAAGTAGGACAGGGAGCGGCATTCCTGCACTGGTGCACTTGATTGCGCTTTTCACGTTCCGACAACAGGGGTCAAAAGTACAATCCCCTCGGCCTGGGCTGAGGGGATTGTACTTTTTTCATCACATGTCAGACGCTGCAGATTTTGCCAGTCAGGTTCAAGTCCAGATTTGACCCCATTGTTTTTGTGTAGAACTACCCCTCTTCTTACTGTGCAAACAACATCAGGGTGACTATGGCCTGGCCTATGGACAGAATCAGGGTGGCCATAAGAATGAAACGTGACATGGGGGTTGTAAACTCCTCCCGGCCCCGGCGGATAA
>CBFDCL010000172.1:0-2319 GCA_965603295.1 uncultured bacterium
TGTCGAACGCCATCGTGATCCCCATGTCGGGATGGCTGTCCCGCCTTTTCGGCCGGAAACGGTACCAGATCGGATCCATCGCCCTTTTCACCATCAGCAGTTTCCTCTGCGGGTCCGCCTGGAGTTTAGAGAGTCTGATTTTCTTCCGGGTGATGCAGGGCCTTGCGGGGGGTGGGCTGGTGCCGGTGAGCCAGGCAATCCTCCTGGAAGCCTTCCCGAGGAAAGAGCACGGCATGGCGATGGCCCTTTTCGGAGTCGGAGCCATGTTCGGGCCGATCCTAGGGCCGCTCCTGGGAGGGATCATTACAGACCACTGGTCCTGGCGATGGATCTTCTTCATCAACATCCCCATCGGGGTCCTCGCCATATTCCTGAGTGTCCTTTTCATCCATGATCCTCCCTACATGAGGCGGAAAAAGATGGGGATCGACTACACCGGGTTCGCCCTGCTGGCCCTCGGGTTGGGATCCCTCCAGTACGTCCTCGACACGGGCCAGCGTTCAGACTGGTTCGGGTCGCAGATCATCGTCGGGTTCACCCTCGTTTCTCTTTTTGCCATCGGGTTTCTGATCATCAACGAGAAATTTCATGACCATCCCATCGTCAATCTGGAGCTCTTTATGGACCGGTCTTTCTCCAGCGGATGCATCGTCATGTTCTTCGTCTTCTTCAACCTGTTTGGAAGCATCGTCCTCCTTCCTATTTTTCTTCAAATCCTTATGGGTTACACTTCCTACCAGGCGGGACTTGTCCTCGGGCCGGGAGGCCTGGCGGCCCTTCTGGCGCTGCCCATTGTAGGGAAGCTGGTGACAAAGGTGAACCCCAAGAAGATCCTGGCCGTGGGGATCATCATCTGCTCAGGAACAACCTATGCCATGTCCCTTTTCAATCTGCAGACCGACTTCTGGACCTTCGTGTGGCCCCGGGTGACCCTCGGGATCGGCATGGGGTGCATCTTTATCCCCGTGACAACCCTCACCCTGTCCCACATTCCCAAGGAGAAGATGGGAGAAGCCACCTCCATCTACAATATGGTCCGCAACCTGGGGGGCAGCTTCGGGATCGCTTTCGCCACTACCGTGGCGGCAAGGCGCGCCCAGTTCCACCAGTCCCGCCTGGTGGACCACCTGACCCCCTTTGACCCTGCCTTTACCGTTTCCAGGGACAAGATCAGCACCCTGCTGGCTTCCCAGGGAGCCCACGGGACACCTGCCGAGGCGGGCATTTACCGGGAATTGATCCTGCAGTCCAACATGCTCGGCTATAACGATGCCTTTTTCATCATCGCACTGACCCTTTTCTGCGTTCTGGGGCTGGTCCTGGTGATGCAGCAGCCCGAACCCGAAAGTTCGGCGCCCGGCTCCGCGCAGTGAGCGTGGAAACGGCGCCAGATCAGGGAGAGACCACCCATGGACGGAATAACGGGGATTTTCAATCCGGCGGATCAGGACCTGGTGCAGAAAGTGTTCATGGCCACCGGGGCACTGCAGCATAGAGGAAAAACCAGTGCAGGGATCGCCATCGGAACCGGCAAAGGCATTAAGCTGTTCAAGGAGGTAGGCAGCATTGCCAATGTCATTGATCCTGAAATCCTTCGGGTTTTTCAGGAGCTCGGGCCCGTGGCAGCCATCGGTAACGTCGGATACACGAAAAACCAGACCCCCGAAAAACGCAATACCGAACCGATCCTTATCAAGCCTTCCGCCGAATCACGCTACCAGATGGCTGTCACAATGTGCGGACGGATTGTCGGCGAAAACGATATTCAGGCGCGTCTGGAAAACAGCTATCAACTGGAAACCGATAACAAGACGGAACTGGTGGGAGCCCTCCTGCACGAATGCGTTGAAAAAGCCGGGGTGACTTTCGAGGCAGGACGCCTCCTTGTGGATGCCCTTCACGGACGCGCCACCTTTTCCCTGACGGCTCTCGTTTTCGACGGAATCCGGACCTATCTTCTGGCCGTTAACGACACGAGGGCTTTTGAACCGTTCTGTTTCGGGATGGTAGAAGGAACCTTCCTGGCCAGTTCCGAAAGCATCTCCCACAGGAGGCTCGGAGGTTTCATGGAACGGGAATATACGGGGGCCGAAATGACGATCTGCTCTTCGTCCGGCATTGAGACCATGCGACTGCGCGAGGAGACACCCATGCCGGACGTCTTCCAGGCCGTCTACTTCGGTAACGTGGCTTCCATTTACCAGGGCAAAGAGATATTCCAGTTAAGGAGGGAACTTGGTCACGGGCTTGCCAGATCCTACAGCGATCCCGATGTGGATATCGTGAGCGTCGCTCAGGAGGTGGACGAATCCAACGTCG
>CBFDCL010000173.1:0-2240 GCA_965603295.1 uncultured bacterium
CCGAGGAACAGGAGATCAGGTCAGGCTTAGTATCTCCTGCTCCCGAGGCCGCCCGAAAAACAGAGGTTTTTTCCGGAATTGAGGAAAATGTTTCGAAGAAAAGGGCTATCGATGATGGTTCCTGGGGACAGCTGGCTTTTGCCCGTGAACTGGAGGAGGAGGGCAGACACTCGGAAAGCGAGGAGATCCTCGATGACCTGCTGGAACGCAACACCGAGCCGCCGGTCCGGGAACAGGCCTCCCTTCTCCTTGTCAGCGTCCTGGCAAACCAGAACCGCCTGCCGGAAGCCCGACAGGTTCTCGAAGGCGCCCAGCAAATGTACCCCGGGAACATGATGATCCAGAACTTCAAGCTGGGGGAAGAATAAGGGAAGTGCACAGTTCAAAGTGCAGAGGAAAGGAACAGTTGAGAATTCCGGATTGAAAATTGAGGACAAAAGAACAAATTACCTTGAAGAAACCGGGTAAATTCTAAATCCTCAACTCTCAATTCTCAATTAATCCCCCTCAACCTCTCAAACTTTCAAACTCTCAAACTCTCAAACTCTCAAACCGTTTTTCAGTACGCGTACAGCCGCTCGTAGGGACGGCCGCTCTTAGGGTAGAGCTTCAGGAAAGGAACGGTCCCCAGTCTGTCTGACGCGTCCGGCATGCCGAAGAGGCGGCTGAAGTTGCGGATCTTCTCGGAGATAAATTCCATCTCCTCTTCCGTTGGATCGGCCACGCCCACTTCCGCCCCGATCTGGTTAATATCCACCTCGCCGTGGATGAAAATGACGCCCCCGTGCATCCCCGTTCCCATGAAAAAGCTCTGCCTGGTGGGAGGGTTGTCCTCGAAGAACTGGTTCAGAACGATAATCCGTCCCCCGGCCATATACTCCCCGAAAAAGTCCTGCACCGTTCCCCCGATGACGATGGTCGGGATCTTTTCCGTATACTCCTTCATATGGATCCCCATCCGGTATCCCACATTACCCCGGACGAAGATCTCCCCTCCCCGCATGCCGTAGCCGAGGATATCCCCGGCGCTGCCGTGGATGATAATGCGCCCGGAGTTCATGGTGTTTCCGGTGGCGTCCTGGACGTTGCCGAAAACCTCCATGATGGGACCGTCCATGAAGGCCCCCAGGTCGGATCCCGGTGTGCCGTGGATATTGATCCTGACGTCCTCGCGGTCCGTGCCGAAGAGGTTGGTCCCGATATACCTCTGCCCGTAGACGTTCCTGATCTCGATATTCCGTGCACCCTCGAGCACGAGACCCCGGATCTTATGGTTAAGGTCCTTATAATGAACCCCCTGCGCGTCCAGCTGCACCCACGTCCCATGCATGGAAACGGTGGAGACGGGCTTTCCTGTCTTCGGTGTGTCGTTCATATTTTGTCCTCTCCCGGATTTCAGCATAGCCGGTCGAAGCGGGAGGTTCAAGGGCAGAAAAACCGATGCCGGGGTTGAGGTGGACTTCAATGATAAACAGCGGGATCAGGACAGGATTTGAACTCCCCTTTACATTTCCAGCCGCAAAAAGGTGGTCAGGTTCGTATCACTGTTGGTGATGCCCATCTTGCTCCGAATACGTTCCCTGTGACGGTTGACCGTGGAAGGGGAGATACCGCGCAGCTGTGCGATCTCCTTGGTACGAAGACCACTCTTGATCATGTTGCAGATCTGGATCTCCGTGGGTGTCAGGGAACGGAATTTCCTCGCCAGGGTGCCGACAAAAGGAGAGGTGATCTCTTCGAGGTTGTCCCGAAGAAGCTCAACGAATTTCCTTTGCTGCTTCGGAACAACGATAAGAAGTTCGTGGAGAATGGGCATGATCACCTTTTCCACGTTGTCCCGAATGTCCCTGTGGGTTTCTCTTTTCTCCTCCTCGATTCTGGCCATCAGGGTTCTTAAAGCAGTGTTTGTTTCCTGGAGGGCCTGCCGCTCGACTTTCAGCTGATGGTTTGTCTGCTGAAGCTCCAGATCGGCACTGACCCGCATGGAGATTGCCCCGATGCGTTCCGCGATAGCGTCGAGAAGAACCCGCTCCTCGTGGAGAAAAGGGCCTTCGAAGGACGGCGGGCATTCCTCGAGGTAGCACACCGTCACTTGCCCGGCCTGTTCACCGAAGAGAAGGATAGGGGAAGACTGGTGCCAGGGGGTGAACTTGAAACCGGGACTCGTGTACGTCTTGTTCTCGAGGGTGATGCGGGCGCAGGTGATCTCGGGAAACTGCCAGGAGGGGGGGATGATGGTG
>CBFDCL010000174.1:0-2189 GCA_965603295.1 uncultured bacterium
CCACAACTTCAAACCTCAAACTCCAAACAGTAATTCTCAATTCTCAACCCTCAATTCCCAATTTTTCCCATCTCAACCGTAACCGTGGTGTTTTTATAAATCTGTATTAAATTAGTAAGGTATGAAAAGATGAAATGGCAAAGCCCAGGGCTTTGGGAAAGGGGAATCGGGTTGGAGCGATCCAGAGAAAAAAGGGAAACTGCCGGTGACTTTTCACTGCACGACACGGTTTTGTTGTCCATGGGAATTACCGGCATGCATTGTGCCTCGTGCGCTGGGAATGTTGAAAAGATGTTAAGGAAACAGGATGGCGTCCAGGAAGCAGTTGTTAACTTCGCCAGTGAATCCGCGTCGGTCCGATACGATCCCACGCTCACGAATATCGAAAAACTGGCACGTGTCATCACAGGTGCGGGATATACCCCTCATGTCAGGACGCAGGAGGAAACGGGCGTTCTCGAACTTAAAGTCGTCGGGATGGACAATTCCCACTGTGTTGGAACCGTTGGCGGGGCCCTGGACAGGTTAAAGGGGGTTGTTTCAGAGGAACTTTTCGTCAACGAAAGAGCTGTTATCCGGTACGACGAGTCTGTCGTTTCCAGGGAAGAGATCCTCCAGGTGATAAGGAAGTCGGGCTACATGCCCATAGAGTTGACGGAAGGAAAACAAGACAGGGAAAGAGAGGCCAGGCGGAGAGAGATCGGTACGCTGAAGATCAAGTTTATCGTCTCGTTTCTTCTGGGAACGCCGCTTCTTCTGCTGGCCATGGGTCCTCATCTGGGGCTGCCTATCCCCCGTTTCTCAAGCGGGGTGGAGGCCCTCGTCCAGTTCCTTCTCGCGACAACGATCCTGGTCATCAACCATCAGTTTTTCTCAAGGGGGATTGTAGCCGTTTTCAGGACAAGGATGGCCACCATGGACACCCTTGTGGCCATAGGGACCGGGTCCGCCTGGGTGTATTCCACTACTGTCACACTGGCCATCTGGACAGGCAGAGGAAGCTACTCCTCCGCCGACCTGTACTACGAGGTAGCAGGGGTTCTTATTGTATTCATTCTCTTCGGCAAATGGCTCGAAGCCCTCGCCAAGGGCAAGACATCCGAGGCCATCAGGGCTCTCATGGGTCTTCAGGCCAAAACGGCCCTCGTCATCAGGAACGGGGAGGAAAAGGAAGTGCCCGTTGAGGAGGTCCATACCGGGGATATAGTCCTCGTCAAACCCGGCCAGAAAGTACCCGTGGACGGGACGGTGGTAGAGGGACATTCATCCGTGGACGAATCCATGCTCACGGGTGAAAGCATCCCCGTGGAGAAGTCCGTCGGTGACAGGGTCGTCGGGGCTGCTATCAACAGGACCGGGTCCTTCCGGTTCCGGGCCGAGAAGGTCGGCAGGGACACAGCTCTGGCCCAGATTATTCGGCTGGTCGAGGAAGCCCAGGGATCCAAGGCTCCCATCCAGAACCTTGCCGACAGAATCTCCGCTGTTTTCGTCCCGGTTGTTGTCGCTGTTGCTTTTGCCGCCTTTCTGGTGTGGATCCTGGCAGGCAAGACCTTTATCTTTGCCCTGACGGTGTTTATTGCTGTCCTGATCATCGCCTGTCCTTGCGCCTTGGGACTGGCGACACCGACGGCCGTCATGATGGGTACGGGTATCGGTGCGAAGAACGGGATCCTTATCAAGAGTGCGGAGGCTCTCCAGATTATCAGCAGGGCCGATACGGTTGTTTTCGACAAAACGGGAACACTTACAAGGGGTGAGCCGCTCCTGACGGATGTTCTGGCGATGGATGGCTTCGCCGAGGAGTACCTTTTGGAAACAGCCGCGGCCCTCGAGAAGAATTCCGAACACCCGCTGGCCGAGGCCATCATCAACGGGGCTGGCGGGAGAGGTCTGATGGTCCGGGATCCGGAGTCGTTTCAGTCGATAACGGGAAAGGGTGTCCTCGGGGTGGTGAACGGCTCCCATGTCGTCCTGGGCAACAGGGCCCTGATAAACGAAACAGGCGTCGGACTGGAGGGGATGGAAACCAGGATCAGGGCCCTGGAGGAGGAAGGAAAAACCGTAATGCTTATCCTGGTGGACGGGAAATTGGCCGGAATGCTGGCTGTCGCGGATACGCCGAAGGATTACGCAAAGGAAGCCGTAGACGACCTCCGGGCCATGGGGAAAAAGGTGATCATGATCACAGG
>CBFDCL010000175.1:0-1917 GCA_965603295.1 uncultured bacterium
CAATGGTCCGAAAGATCGACACTTTTACCCGTTACACCGACACATCCCTTGCCCTCCTCCTTCCGGAGACCGAACTGCACCAAGCAAACCTTCTTGCCAACCGGATTCGGAGCCGCGTCGCGGCCTCTCCGATCACCACCCTTGGCGGTATACCGTATGCAAAGCTTACCATCAGCATAGGGCTTGCCGGGTTCCCCATGACCGTCACCATCGGGGATTTTCTGGCCGAAGCTGAAAAAAACGTGGCAAAGGCCATTAATGAAGGCGGGAACAAGGTTATCAGCAGGTATTCCTCCTCCGAATATCTCGAGGAAAAACCGTTATCCCTGGACCTTCAGGTACTTTTAAACACCCTCGGCACCACTTTCGATATGGAGCGTCTGCTGTCCCACCTCGTTGATTTTTTCGCCCGCCTCACCGGCGCCGACCGCGTTTCCATCCTCCTTGTGGACGAGACGGGCGACAAGCTGGTGTTTAAACATGGTATCGGATTCCAGGGTTTCGAGGAGGACATCCAGAAGTCGGTCATTGACGTAGAGGACAGCATCTGCGGACAGGCCCTGAAACAGCGTGAACCGCTCCTGATAGACAATGTGGACGTATTCATGCCCAGCCGCGTACGCCACGGCCTTCGCTACAGTTCCCCTTCTTTTCTCTCTATCCCCATGATATACGAAGAAAATTCCATCGGCGTCATTAACTTCAGCAACCGGCGGGATCGCGGAAACTTCACTCAGCAGGACTTGAGCATGATCCTTCCTCATGTCCACATCATGGCCAAGCTCCTCGCGGAGGGCAAACGCTTCAACGTTATCCAGAAGGATTTTCTTCACGACACCGCTGATATCCTTTTGAACATCGCGGAGAGCAAAGGTCCGTACATGAGAGGACACAGCGAGCGGGTTTCCGAGAACAGCTACCGCCTGGCCCAATCCCTGGATCTTCCAGAATCAGAGGTCATGCGCATTGCCAACGCGGCACGGTTCCACGATTTAGGGCGCATCGCCGTGGATGAATCGATCCTGAGCAAACCAGGCCCCCTGGACACGGGGGAGACGAACCAGGTCCGGCAGCATCCCCTGTGGAGTACCCGTCTCCTGCAAAGTTTTCCCCAACTGGATGTCGACCTCGCGGCTGTTCGAAACCATCACGAGCATTTCGACGGCAAAGGCTATCCCGACGGACTCATGGGCGAGGAGATTCCCCTTGGAGGCCGTATCCTGGCAGTAACCGACGCCTTTGACGCCATGACCAACGAACGCCCCTTCCGTCCGGCCATGTCAACGGAAGAGGCTTTCAGCACCCTCGAGGAAAAAAGCGGGACCCAGTTCGATGAAAAGATCGTTCGGGTCTTCAGGGAAACCGCCAATAACCGCCAGAATTGACCTTATTGCCCCCTGGAACTATGGACTTTTTTTTCTTCAGAAGGAAAGATACGTCCAAATAGTTGAACCTTTTTCCCCAATTTCGGCCTTCCCGGGGGTGGAAAAGTCGAGTGCTCTGACCCAAATATTGGCAAATTTATCAAAATCGTCATAAAATTGGAAAATTTTCCACTAAGATTTTCAACCGGGCCCCCAATGGCCTGTTTTTTTATGGTCAGAGATCCTGCTAAACTTTATGATTAAATCCGTCATGCCCCTTTCCCGAAACATTCTTATCATAATCTGCCTGGCCATGATAACGGGTATGTTGTTCATCGGCCTTTGGCCCTTTAACTATTCTCAACCGAACCAGGTTCTCCCGATGGAGGGGGGCGACGGCATCCGTTTTGGCGGAGGCGGGATCGCCCTGAGCCGGGCAGGATCCGCCCAGCAGGAGGACATCCTCTCGAAAGAACCCGTGACCCTTCAGCTCCGGCTCAAACCGGAGCGGACCTACCACCGGGGGATCCCCCATATCCTCTCCCTGTGTGAC
>CBFDCL010000176.1:0-1850 GCA_965603295.1 uncultured bacterium
TCTCATTGGTTCCGGGCCTGTTTCCAGAGTGGATTTTCGATAGAAAAAGGAACATTGCCGGACTGTTCCCGTGAAGACAGATGATCTGGTTCCCTCCCATGGGCGAGGATCTTTACCATGAGCTTATTATGTTTCGTCACGGCCGTTAAACATGGAAAGAGCTTTTTCATAAACCTCCCTGTCGCCCTGACAGAGTTTTTCCACGGCGGATCGAAGCTCTGTAGAACCCCTGATCTTTTTCTGAAGGACAGGATCCGCAGGTGATTTGCGCCTGTGCATGATACGGGGACGAAACCCGGTGGCTTCTTCTATTCCCTCAAGAAAACTTTCCAGGCTGTGCAGAAAACCGATCAGGTCGAACATCTCCAGGTTGTCCTTAGCGGTGTCCACAGCGGATCTGGAAGTGTAATCCCGATTTTCTCTCAATCCACCGAGATACCTGACATAGGTCGACCCCAAGGACATTGCACGAGGTGTCTGGAGAAAAGCCTCAATGTCCTGTTCAATCCTCCCGTAGGAATCTTTTTTGAAGCGGAGGTAAAAGAAATGGGAAAACCAGCGATCAACGGGGTCCCGCAGGCATGTGATGATCTTGTATCCGAGAGGTTTGAGGGATGAAAGACGCTCGTTAACCGAGAAATGACCCGTAATGAACCGGGTTCTCTTCTCCGCCTCGTAGAAGATCAGGGCGAGTCTGAACCGGTGGACGGTTTCATCGAAATCCGGGTCTGTTTCCCTATGCCCGAACCTTTTCTCTGCCGCCAGGGAGGAGACTTCCGATTTAATGTTGAATTTGGACAGGCGGTAGTGCTTGCGGAGGGATGCGGAGATGCTGCTGCCGCCCGTTTTGGGAATATGAACAAAAATGATCCCCTGCTTGTGTTGGCCGAGCAGTCGGTCTCGAAGGTATTGCAAGATATCTCCTTTTGCAAAAGGTATGGCTTTTTTAACCCCGGCGCCCTCTAGGTCGTTTCGTCAAGAAGCAGGCCCAGGTAGGACCTGGCAGCTTTCTCGACAGTATACCCGCTCACCGCCCCTTTGAGGAGATTCTCCGGCAGGGGGTTGGAAAGGGTGCTTACGATGGCGGATGCCATTCTTTCCACGTCCCCGATGGGGACAAGGTTCCCGTATTTCCCGTCCTGAAGGATTTCTCTCGGGCCGCTGTTGCAGTCGGTGGACACGACGGGAATTCCGAGTGCCAGAGCTTCCGTGAGAGCGTTGGGAGAACCTTCCCACCGGGAAGAGAGGACGAAAAGGGAACTTCTGGAAAGATAGGAATAGGGGTTTTGCACGAAACCGGGCAGGTGGACATCTTTCTCGATCCCCAACTCCCGTATCATGGTCCCGATGGCTCTACGCTGCCCCCCCTCCCCGAGGATGATGAGCCGGCACTCCCTGGTTTTTCTCACCCTTGCGAACGCCATGATCAACGTTGCGAAATCTTTTTGCCTGGTCAAGCGACCCATGCCTGTGATAACGGGTGTCCCCGGTTCGTCGAGCCAGGGATGGGGCGCTGATTCCTTTGCCAGGCGGTGGAGCTTTGGGGTAATGACGGGGTTGCGGATAACCGGCAACCGGTCGGCTGGGAGTGAAGTGATCCTCATCACGTCACGGGCCACCCCTTCCGAAACCGCAATGATTCCATCGGTAAACCTGTAAAAGATTCTCATGGACAGGTACCAGATGGCCCTCCGAAGAGGATGACGGGTCTCGAGGGCCGCCGAAACGGTAGTCCCGATACGACCCAGGAGCCGGACATCAGAGCGGGCGAGAAAACGCGCAAGGACCGCTACCTTGATGGCACGATCCTTGGCGGCCAGCAGTGCGGAAGGTTTTTCCCTGCGAAGATA
>CBFDCL010000177.1:0-1806 GCA_965603295.1 uncultured bacterium
TTCGCCCAACACGCGAGGAGCCGGGGGGGCAAAATCCAGGTGGAGTTGGCTCAGCTGCGCTACCTGTTGCCCCGGCTCGTGGGCAAGGGAACCGCCCTGTCGCGTCTTGCGGGAGGGATCGGGACAAGGGGGCCCGGTGAGACGAAACTGGAGGTGGACCGCCGGCGTATCCGTCAGCGTATCGGGAAGCTGGAAAAGGATCTCGGCCACCTGACCCGGGAACGAAAAACACGCAGGAGGCAAAGGGGCGCCGACCCAACCCCCATCGTTTCCATCGTGGGCTACACCAACGTGGGCAAGAGCACCCTTTTAAATACCCTGACCCGAAGCAACGAGACCGCCGAGGACAAACTGTTCGCCACCCTGGATCCGGTGAGCCGCCGTCTGACCAATACCGAGGGCACCTTGTGTATCCTCACCGACACGGTGGGCCTGATCCGAGCACTTCCCCCCGAACTGGAGCGGGCTTTTGCCGCCACCCTCGAGGAGATCGGGGACGCGGACCTGATCCTCCATCTTGCCGACGCTTCGGCCCCCAACCTGGGAGACCAGATCGTCACCGTAGAGGAAACCCTGGAATCTCTGGGGTTAGATGACATCCCGGTAATGCTGGTTCTAAACAAAGCGGACCTGGTGGACCCGGAGGTGCTGCCGAACCTCTCGCGCCGGTACGGGGCCCTGGCTGTGAGTGCCCTGAAAAGGCAGAGCCTGGGTGAACTTATCAAGGAGATTAAGGTTCGTTTAGAAGAGATTGCGACTGGGCGGCGAAGCGATTCTGAAATTAAACATGAGAGCAAACGCTGATTTTACAGAGGTAAAGGGGATCTGGTGTCTGGTATAGCCTGTAAAGCTTGGCCAAAAGTCCCAAGCTAATCTTTCATCCATGTTTCAAAACCCTGGAAAAGGAACGAAAATTGAACCCGGAAATCGGCAGCGCCAGGGTAAAAGAGTTCTGTCTCGCCCATGGGGCGGATCTCGCGGGAGTGGCGAATCTGGGCCTTCTCAAGGAACGGTTCCCGACGCACCCACCCGGTTTGCTGGACGGTTACATCCGGGGGATCTCCATTGGGATCGCTCTGGACCAAGAGATCATTGAGGGGATATCCGGCGGACCCACGGCTACTTACGCCAGGCATTACAACGAGGCTAACCAGCGCTTGGATGCCCTTGCTAAGGACATTGCCAATTGGGTCAAGGACAGGGGGTATTCCGCCCTGGCAGTGTCGGCTTCGGACATCGTGGACAAGAACGATCGGCGCGGCGCGGTCTCCCACCGCGCGGTAGGGAGGTTGGCCGGCCTGGGCTGGGTGGGAAAAAGTCTCATGCTCGTCAACCCCGATTACGGACCCCGCTTCCGGATGACCACGGTACTCACTGACATGCCCCTTGCCCCGGATAAACCCATCGAGAACCGCTGTGGGAACTGCCGCCTGTGCACAGACGCCTGCGTCGCCGGCGCGGTAAAAGACACGGGAACGGACTCCTACTATGAAAAGCGGTCCGAGGCCGTGGACATGGATAGATGCATGGCGGTGCTAGAGGAGTTCAAAGCGCACCCGGAGATCGGTTCCCTGATCTGCGGGGTGTGCGTGAAGATCTGTCCGTATGGGAAAAAGCAGGATTCAAGGGAAGATCAAAAATAGTCCTAGTCCTAGTCCGAGTCCTAGTCCTAGTCCTAGAAAATACGTTGAATGTTTTCCCAATTTAGATCCAGGTCTCTCCTTATCCTCTACTTTTCCTTCGCCTTCTTGTACAGCTCCATCATTTCCGGGTTCACGTAAGCGGGGTCAGGGGAGAAATCGGGGT
>CBFDCL010000178.1:0-1791 GCA_965603295.1 uncultured bacterium
CCAGGCAGAAGCTTGGTGACGAGGGGATCACCTACTGTGATAACCCCTACGATGCTATCAGGGGAGCCGATATCATGGTCGTCGTTACCGAGTGGAACGTGTTCCGGCTTCTGGACCTCGAGAGGGTACACGGCCTCCTGAAGGACCCCATCATCGTGGATCTTCGGAACATTTATGAGCCGGCCGCCGTCAGGGGGCTCGGGTTCAAGTACGATTGTGTGGGGAGGGGAATCTGAAAAACAGTGCAGAGTGCAGGGTGCAGAGTGCAGAGGATCCCCGGCTGAAACATTGAGTATTGGTCCGTTTTTATCCAAACCCTCCATTCCGGTGGTTTCCCCACCGGGGAGGAGGGTGGCGGTAAAAAATACAAGACTTTTTATGTGCCATTGGATTATTTTTTCCCGGGGAGGGAAGGAAAACCCAGGTATATCAAAAGAAAATTTGAGGGAACTGTAATGGAAGAAAAACAGGAGATAAGCGATCGACAACGGAAGTATAGATTGAGCTTTTCGGAGTGGTTCCTCTGCACTCTGCACCCTGCACTCTGGACTCCTGTAACCAGAACCCGGCGGAATGAAGATGTTTAACCGGATTCTGGTGACGGGCGGTGCGGGTTTCATCGGTTCCCACCTCTGCGGCAGGCTTCTCGACCAGGGTCGGGAACTTCTGGTTCTGGACAACTTCAACGATTTTTACGATCCGGCTGTCAAGAGGCGGAATGTAGAACCCTTATTGGCAAAATCCGGGTTCTCCCTGGTGGAAGGGGATATCCGGGACCCCGCGGCGGTGAAGGACGTTTTTTCATCCTTTCGCCCGCAGGCAGTGGTTCATCTGGCGGCTATGGCCGGAGTCAGACCGTCCATCGAAAAACCGCTCCTTTACTGTGATGTCAACATTGCCGGCACCACGGTGCTCCTGGAAGCCGTTCGGAAAAGCCAGGTGGGCCATTTCGTGTTCGGATCCTCCTCCTCGGTGTACGGGGCCAGCGACAAACTGCCCTTTTCCGAAGAGGATGACCTGAGCCGGCCCGTCAGCCCCTATGCGGCGACAAAACTGGCCGGTGAGCAGTTGTGCTACACTTACCACCACCTGAACGGTTTCCCCGTGACCTGTTTGCGGTTCTTCACGGTCTACGG
Source organism: uncultured bacterium (assembly GCA_965603295.1). Taxonomy (GTDB): domain Bacteria; phylum BMS3Abin14; class BMS3Abin14; order BMS3Abin14; family BMS3Abin14; genus JAFGWO01. The sequence goes on from CBFDCL010000178.1 coordinate 1,137, forward strand.
GCCCCGGCAAAGGCCCGAGATGGCCATTCACATGTTCGCGCGCAGGATCCGGGACGGGAACCCCATTACCGTTTTCGGTGACGGGAGGAGCAGGAGGGATTACACTTTCGTCGAGGACATCATCGACGGGGTTGTTCGCTCCCTGGATTCTCCCATGGGGTATGAAATTTTCAATCTCGGGGAGTCCCGTACGGTTTCCCTGAGCGAGCTTATCACCCTGCTGGAGGAAAATCTGGGCCAGAAGGCCCTTATTGAGCGTCTTCCCGATCAGCCGGGAGATGTTCCGGCCACCTATGCCGATGTGACAAAGGCACGGCGTCGGTTAGGGTATGATCCCCAGGTACCCATTGAGGAAGGTGTCCGGCGTTTCATCCAATGGTTGAATTCTGAAAAACAGGGGGAATAGAATTATGTTGGATCCAGATGGGACAGGTGGAAAGAAGGCGAGGGTGCTCGTGGTTACCTCACAGCGCAAGTTCTCCGGTTACCTGCACCGTACATCCGCCGACTTGCGGGAGACGGACGTCCTGAACGACGAGAGATCGTTCATCCACCTCACCGACGTGGAGGTCAGGAAAAGAGGGGAAATACCCTCGAAAGCGGTCCCGTTCGTGGCGATTAACAAGGCCAGCATCGTCTATGTAATACCGGCGGA
>CBFDCL010000179.1:0-1619 GCA_965603295.1 uncultured bacterium
CCCCCTTCTGCACGGTGTGAACTTTCTGGGAAGCCAACGTGACGGGCGGCACAGTCATGAGGATGGTCAATGCAACAAACACTGCGACAGCCGCGGCCGGACCAATGCCGGTTCGTTTCATGGCACTCTCCTTTTGGTTGGGGCCTTAATCTCCTCGCTCAACATGAATGATAGGCATCGTGAAAATACCTGTCAAGACGATGGTTTAGGAGGCTTCCGCGCCCCCTCGATCAAAACGGTTCTTTTCTCCCTCCAGGAAGCTCATATACATGAGAGCTTTGGTGTTGGATGGATCCGCTTTCAGAACCTCTTTCCACTGGTCGCTGGCCCTGTCGAGGAATCCCCTGGAAAAATAGGTGATCCCCAACTGGATCCTGGCATCGAGATAATCGGGGCGGTGTTCGGTCGCCTTTGTCAGGATCTCGAGAGCCTCATCGGTCATCCCTATCTCCCGCAGGGTTACAGCCAGCTTCACCTGTATGTCGGGAAAACCCGGGGAAAGGTTAAGGGCTTTCCGGTACTCCTCGATACCCTCGATCAACATGCCGAGGTCCTTGTAGATGTCACCGACTTCCTTGTGTTTGTTGGCCAGCTTCCCAGCGATAAACGGTTCGAGGGGGGTTTTTTTCCTGGTCGCCCTGGCCTGGGCCTGATCGATAACCTCTTTGGCTTTCCCATATTGCTTCAACTCGTTGAGGGTGATGGCAAGGTTCAGGGATGCTTCGGTGTAATCGGGGTTCAGACGCACCGAGCGTTCCAGAAATTCCCTGGCACGGTTGAAGTTGCCCGTCTGGAAATAGAGCTGGCCCAGGCGGTTGCAGATATCGGCAAAATCAGGATTCTGACGGTAAATCGCCTGAAGGCTCTTTTCCGCTTCGCTGATTCTTCCCTGAGCGATAAGTTCATCGATCTGCGAAACGGTTGGCCAATCTCCCGGATTCTCGGTCATAGGCTCCTCCGCAGCGATCAAGGTGAACCGGCGTCAACTTCCGCAGAAAGCAGTTTCCCGGCCCGGACGGCCAACTCCCGCGCCCTGGTCATGATCGGATCGGGATAATCGCCTTTAAGCAGCTGCTGGGTCCTTGCAAGGGCTGCCTTGGGCTGCTTCTTTTTCAGGTAAAAAGAGATGATCTCCAGAAGGTGCTCCCCCTCCTTTTTCCGGAGTTCATCGGCCATTTCCTCTGCCTGGTTTTTCCACTCCCCGGAAGGGTACCGGTCGAGGTATTGCTCAAACAGACTTCCAGCTTCCACGAGGGTCGAGATATCACGGTCATGGGGGATGTATGACCTGAGAGTGAAAAACCCGATGGAAGTTTTTTTGATCTGTTTAACCTTCGAGAAAGCGGTCATGAAAAGGGCCTTCTCGGAAAAGGGCCCTTCCGGGTAAAGGGTCAGGTAGGCTCTGTAATCGACTTCGGCCTCCGCGTGTTTCCCCTGGAGAGATTTATTCTCTGCCAGGAGGAACTGGACTTCTCCCCCGAGCTTCGTCCCCATCGTGACCGGTTTCAGTTCCTCAAGGGATTTCAGGGCCAGTTCGTAGTGATGCTTTTCCATGTGCTCCCGAGCCGTATTCAACCGCTCCCCCGGGTTGGGTTGCTGGGCGGGTGGGGAAGAACAAC
>CBFDCL010000180.1:0-1591 GCA_965603295.1 uncultured bacterium
GGGAGAGTGCTGCCTTCACACGGCAGAAGTCACTGGTTCAAATCCAGTATCGCCCACCAGAATAAAAAAAGGCCGCCCTCCAGGCGGCCATTTTTTATTCTGTTATCAGTTCCGAGTTTAAGGTTACCGGAGGACAGCCCAAAACCTCCCTCGACAGGCTCGGGACCCTGAGCGAAGTCGAAAGGCAAGGCCCAAAGGGCAAAGAGAAAACACGTTGGGCGTTGGCCGTTGGACTTTGGACTCGCATTTCCGTTGAATGTTCAACGGAAATGCGTCAGCTGTCGTACTTCACGGTCGGGACCTTCAGATACTTCACCCCTTCCTCACGAAGGTCCTTCTCTTCCTCGCCGGTCATGGTTCCGCGGATATTACGGTGATCGATCTCACCGAAGTGCATTTTGATCGCCTCGTCGGCGAAACGGTTTCCCACGTCCTGGAAATTTTCCTCCAGGTAATCCGCCAAAGCCTTCTGAACCGCGGGGCCCCTGGGAGTCTCCCTCGGTTTTTCCCTGCCGTGGGTGTGCCCGCCGGAAGGAAGGAGCTTGATCCGGACATCCCCGCACATCGGGCAGGACAGCCTTCCTTCTCCCCTTTCGCGGTCGAACTCCTCCCTGGATTCAAACCAGCCCTCGAAAGTATGTCCGCCGGTGCACTGGAGGTCATAGATGATCATCGTTTATTATCTCCTGTAAATATAAAATTAAACAAAATTCCGATCATGTCAACTGCAGGGGATGTCTACCTGATGGCAGTCCGGAATGCACAGAGTGCAGAGTGTAGAGTGCAGGGGGGACAAACCGACGCGGAGACACGGGGACACGGGGACGCGGGAGAAGAACGCAGGTTCAACGTTTAACGTTCCCTGTTTAACGCATTTTTCCTTGGATCTTGGATTTTGGATCCTGGATCCATTCCACAACATCAAACATCAAACCAATCACTAATCACAAGTCACCAATCACCGCCTCAATCCTCAATCCTCAATTCTTCTCCACCCTCGGTTCTCTTTGACTGTCCGGATACAGTGGTTAGATTGTTTTCCAGTTGAGAACAATGACAAAGGGGATATTTCGAAAATGGCAATGAATTTCGACAAATTAACCGTCAAGGCCCAGGAAGCCGTTCAGGAATCCCAGAGGGAAGCCGAGAACCGGAGCCACCAGAGCATTGAGGTGGAACACCTGCTAACCGCCCTTCTTAATCAGGAGGGGGGAGTTGTCCTGCCCATTATCGAGAAGGTGGGGGTCGACCAGGGCGGAATCGTAAACCGTCTAGAAGAGGCTCTTTCCAAGTTCCCGAAGGTGGAAGGGTTAGCACAGGTCTACATTGGCCCCCGCTTAAACAAGCTCTTCAATACGGCACTGAAAGAGGCTGAGGGGCTGAAGGACGAATATGTCAGCACCGAGCATCTTTTCCTCTCCATGCTTGCTGACCCGAAGGACCCTGTAGCGATGATCCTCGCCGAGGCAGGCCTTGACCGGAACAGGGTCCTCGAGGCTCTCATGGCAGTCAGGGGGAGCCACAGGGTCACCGATCAGAACCCCGAGGAGCGCTACCAGGCGCTCATGCGGTATGGGCGTGATCTGACGGA